>PMXT01000128.1 GCA_003170995.1 Actinomycetota bacterium
AAGTGGCTCAAGGTGACGCGCGAGATCCCCTGGCGCCGGCCGATCGCCTCACTCAACTACCTACTAACTTCGCACGTCTGGCGCCAGGACCATAACGGCTTGTCACACCAGGATCCCGGCTTCATCGACCACGTTGTTAACAAGAAGGCCGAGGTCATTCGCGTCTACCTACCGCCGGACGCGAACACGCTTCTCTCCACCGTCGATCACTGCCTGCGCAGCCGCCACTACGTCAACGTGATCGTGGCCGGCAAGCAGCCTTCCCTCGACTACCTCTCGATGGAGGAGGCGATCGTCCACTGCACGCGCGGCATCGGCATCTGGGAGTGGGCCTCGAACGACCAGGGCGTCGACCCCGACGTGGTGCTCGGCTGCGCCGGCGACATCCCCACGCTGGAGACGCTGGCTGCGGCCGCGATCCTGCGCGAGCACCTGCCCGAGCTGAAGGTGCGAGTCGTCAACGTCGTCGACCTGATGCGTCTACAGCCCGCCAGCGAGCATCCGCACGGCCTTACCGACAAGGTCTACGACTCGCTCTTCACCACCGACAAGCCGGTCGTCTTCGCCTATCACGGCTATCCCTGGCTGATCCACCGCCTCACTTACCGCCGCAACGGCCACGATCACCTGCATGTGCGCGGCTACAAGGAAGAGGGCACCACGACCACGCCCTTCGACATGGTGATGCTCAACGACCTCGACCGCTTCCACCTGGTGATGGACGTGATCGACCGCGTCCCGGGGCTCAGTTCCAGCGCCGCCCACCTGCGCCAGCAGATGGTCGACACGCGCATCCGCTGCCGCGCCTGGACGCGCGAGTACGGCGAGGACAATCCCGACGTGAGCGGCTGGGTCTGGCCTTTCTAGCGGAAAGCGAAACGAGCGAGAGAAGTCACAAAGCCGGCATAGACAAGCCGCTGATTCCTCGCTAGCGTTCGTGCTGGGGTTCCCCGCCGGGGTGCCCTTTTTGGCTGTGCTTATGAACGAAGAGGCGAGCGGCTCTAGCCGCTACTTGCTCGGGCAGGGCGGAATCCGGGACCACCCCAACGCAGTAATCGGGCTGCAACCTTTGAGGCCGGGCCTCACATAGAGCGATCCTTCGGAATAAGGTGCGCCTCGGAGCGAACTCCCGTCCCACTCTAAGACAGGTTTCGCCCGCCCGTCGACGATGCGCAGGTAGTAAGCGTTGACGTTCTCGTTCGTGGTCAGGTGAGGAAGGATCGGCTTGAGTTGATGGCGGAGGAAATAGGCCGGTCGCGCGACCGCCAGCACGAGCGCCGGCGCCAGCGAAGGGGCGAGCGCGGCGGTCGAGTAGATCCTCAGGCTCACGATCTGAACACCCGGCTTCTGCACGGCTCGCCGGATCGATTCCACGCGCCTATCTGCGCGAGGGCCGGTCGCAGTGGGTGTGGACAAGGATAAACCCAGCCTCCCGAACCAGCTCCGCTCCATGGACGACGGTCGGAGAGCGCCCACGTTCGGACCCCGAACGTCCAGAGTAGTTCGCTGGCCGTGCTGCGCACCGCATCCCGCCAGAAGCGCGGCCGACACAAGGGCAGTTGCAGCCAGGACGGCGGCTCTCATCTTCTGGCAACTATACGGCGCCGCTCGAGAACCGGTCATTAACCCTGTCTCGTGGCCGATCGCCGCCGCTAGCGCGTCTCGTTCTCGGGGTGGTCGATGACCGCGCCCAGGCGCAGCTCCATGCCGTGGCGCTCGATCAGCTCGGAGACGATCTGCTCGAGGCGGGCGCGGTGCTCTCTCGTCCGCGCCTCGGCGTAGGCGGCGCGCACCAGCTCGGGCTGCCTGGCCACGACCTCGTCGAGGCGCCTTCGGATGTAGGCCTTGGTATTCAACTGCTCGACGTAGACGCGGCGTACACCGGCATCCGCCAGGCGCGCGAAGAGGTCCTCGAGCAACTCGGGGCGCTCGACGAAGTGCGGCACGAGCGGACCGACGAAGGCGTAGGTGCGGATCCCCGCTTCGTTCAGAGCTCGCAGCGCCTCGATCCGCTTGCGCGGCGGCGGAGCGTGAACCTCGAGCCAGCGCGAGATCTCGTCCTCGCCGCTGGTGACAGTCAGCCCGGCCTCGAAGTCGGGCAGCTCACGGAAGAGATCGATATCGCGCAGCAGCATCGGCGACTTGGTCAGGACGGCGACCGGGCCGGGGTAGTGCTCGCGGGCGAGCGCCGCGATGACGCCGCGCGTGAGCCGGTACTTGGCCTCGACGCCCTGGTAGGGATCAGTCACCGAACTGATGAAGATCGAGCGCGTGCGCCGCTCGGGCTTCATCCGCGCCAGCTCGCGCTCGAACAACTCAACCAGGTTCCGCTTCACGTAGACGTACTCGCCCCAGCTCTCGACCGGCTCCGAGACGTAGCGACTCATGAAGGTCGCGTAGCAGTAGGCACAGCCGAAGCGGCAGCCAGTGTAAGGATTGACCACGTAGTCGACGCCGCCGAGCCCCGACTTGACGAGCGCCGAGCGAGCCTCCATCTCGATCACGCGTACGGACACAGGTCGATGCTAGCGACCGCGGGCAGGCCGAACCACGCTGGAGTTGTCGGCGCCGGGAGCTCCGCCCACCGACGGGTGGTTAGCTCGCGGCTCGCCGCGAATGCCGTGCCCGTGCGAGCGCCGCTGCCGATACGCCGGCGACGAGCAATCCCGCGCCGGTGATAGCGAGCACCAGCGCCATCTCGGCCAGCGAACGTGTCTCGATCGACCAGGCGCTGCGCACTGCCGAGCGGTAGGAGGCGTTCTGGACGTAGGCGCCGACGACGGCGTCGCCACCGACAAGGCGCAGTAAGGCCAGCCCGCCTCCGACGGCGAGCAGGCTCAGCCCGCAAGCCGCGAACACCGCCGCCCTCCGCCTTCGCGCGAGCGCCAGCGCGAGCAGGTAGAGCGCCGCGGCGGCGACGGCCGGCCAGGCGCCGGCACGGCGCAGCACGCCAACCGCACGCCGGGCTGAGGCGAGCTCGCCGGGACGAGCCAGAACGATTTGGCTGCCCCGGAACTGACCTGCACCCACCAGGGCCCCCAGCCCGAGCGACCGGGCAGCCGACGTCAGCAGCGGCTCCAGGTCGAGCACCACGCCGTTCTGGCGCGGGTCGTTCTCGAGCTCCGACACGAGTTGGGCGTGAGCTTGCCGGTTCGTCTGGCGCCAGAGCGCGTGCGCCTGCGCCCCGCGCAGAAAAGTGTCGATATCGCTCTCCGACAGGCCCGCGACCGCGCTCGCGATCCGCGGGTCGCTGTCGCTCAGCGGTCCGATCTGCGTTCTCAACCGAACCGTCACCTCGTGAGAGATGACGCCACGGATGCTCGGATCGTCGAGCAGGCGCGAGGAGGACTCGCTCCAGCGCGTGGTGTCGAGAAGCTGCCGCTCGGTCCAGAGCGCGAGAGCCGCCGTAAAGGCCGTGAATGCGCCGAGCACGATCAGCGCGCCGATCACGACAACCTTGCCGGCGTCCGACTTTGCTCGTTCTCCAGCGCTCGTCAATTCGCCGCCAAGCTTACGCAACTCGAGCTGCAGTCGACGCTCGCGGCAGGGACCGCCATGATCATGCCCCTCTTCAGTAGTCGTTGATGATCGGCGTAATCGGCGACCAGCCGGGCCGGTGTCGACGGCCGAGATGGGCATGGATCCGGAGTCGCCGCGGCACGGACCGCTGAATGCGTCTGGCGCAGAACGCCTGCCAGGGGATACGCTGCCCGGGATGGAGATCGAGATCCGTCACGCTCGCCCTTCCGACTACGGGCGCGTCTACCCACAGGTGAACGAGTGGTGGAGCGGGCGCGAGATGACGCAGAACCTGCCCGGGGTCTTCTTCGTCCACTTCGAGGGCTCGAGCTTCGTCGCCGACACTCCCGACTGCGGCCTGGCGGGCTTCCTCTGTGGCTTCCTCTCCGAGACCAACCCCGATGAGGCTTACGTGCACATGGCCGGAGTCGCGCCCGAGCTGCGCCGCCAGGGAATCGGGCGCAGGCTCTACGAGACCTTTGTCGAGGCCGCGCGAGCGCACGGGCGCTCGGTCGTCCGCCTGATAACAGCGCCCATCAACAGCGGCTCGATCGCCTTTCACGAGGCGCTCGGGTTCGAGCTCGAGCGCGTGCTGAAGGACTTTGCCGGTCCCGGCGAGGACCGGCTCGTCTTCGTCAAGCACCTGACCTAGAACTCGAATCAGAATGACGACCTGCCAACTGGGTGTGGTCGGTGGATGCGATGCTAGGACGCAGGGAGTGCCCGTATCGACAGAGATACGGATGCGACTGAGGCGGGCGCAGCGCGCCGCCGAGCGCGGCCAGGCGACAGAGTGCTTCTTTTTGATTCGAGTTCCTAGGCTCGAAGAGAGCTACTCCCCCTCGGCGAAGGCGATCTCCTCGGCGCTGAGCGTCAGCTCGCCCGCGGCGGGCAGAATACCGTCCACTTGATCGGCGCGCCGGAAGCCGACGATGGCGCCGCTCACGACCGGGTCGCGCAGCGTCCAGGCGACCGCGACCGCACCAGCAGAGGCGCCGTGCCGCTCGCCGATCTGGCGCAGACGCTCGGCCGCAGCCAGGTTGCCAGAGAGCTGCGGTTCTTGGAACTGCGGCACGTGCGAACGAAAATCGTCCTCGGGCAGTGCGGCCACTCGCTCGGCGCTGAAGCCCCCGGTTAGCAGCCCGGAAGCCATCGGCGAGTAGGCGAGCACGCCGATCTCCGCACGGGCGCAGTGGGGCAGGATCTCGCTCTCGATCTCGCGGCTGATGAGCGAGTAGGGCGGCTGCAGCGACTCAACCGGCGCCAATGCCCCGATGCGCTCGAGCTGCGAGACGTCGAAGTTCGAGACGCCGATGTGCCTGACCTTGCCCGCGCTGAGGAGCGTTTCGCAAGCAGCCCAGCCCTCCTCGATGTCCTTGTCGGGGATGGGCCAGTGGATCTGGTAGAGGTCGATCGCCTCGACTCCGAGCCGGCTCAGGCTCTCCTCGCACTGGCGCTCGATCGTGGAGGCCTTGAGCTCGTTGACACCGTCGCCGTTCCGACCTTCGAGACCGCACTTGGTGAAGATGTAGGGCTTATCGGTCAAATGCTTGAGCGCCCGGCCGACCACTTCCTCGGAGCGGCCAAAGCCGTAAACGCGAGCGGTGTCGATCCAGTTGACTCCCAACTCGATTGCTCTCTTGATCGCCGCCATCGAGTCGGCGTCGTCCTGCGGGCCCCAGCCCCACTCCCAGCCACCGCCGCCTATCGCCCAGGCGCCAAAGCCGACGACACTGATCTCCATTCCCGTTCTACCTAGAGTGCGCGTCTGCATCTGCTCTTACCCTCCCGCGGTCGAGTCGTGATTTTAGATTAGCTCGGCCGCGAGACACGCTGTTTGATTAGTGCGTCCGAATCGGTAGGCTCTTTTCGCTATCAGCTCGCGACTAGGTCGAGAAACGAGGTCGCTCCGATGTTCGCAATCGGCGTTCTAGTACTCATCATCCTGGGATGGGAAATCGTTCCGATCTATTTCGCGGCTCGCATCGGCAGCAGGAAAGGTCGCTCGCAGATAGGCGCCGCGATCCTCGGATTCTTCCTAGGTTGGCTCGGCGTCGGAATCTTGCTGTTGCTCAGCGACGAATCGATAGGCGCACGTCAGCCGGCACTCGGCCATACGCCTTCAAAGTCTCGGCCAGGTGATAACGCGATCGAGATCGAGAGCCTGGTCAAGGTCTACAAGGGCGCGGTTCGGGCCCTGGACGGCATCGATCTCGTCGTTCCGGCCGGCTCGGTCTTCGGCCTGCTGGGGCCGAACGGCGCCGGCAAGACAACCGTCGTCAAGATCGCGACGACCCTCTCCTTCCCAACCTCGGGAACCGTGCGCGTGGCCGGTTTCGATGCCGTCACGCAGGCGAAGCAGGTGCGCGAGGCGATCGGCGTCGTCGGGCAGACCTCGGGTGTCGACGTCAACTTGAACGGGCGCGAGAACCTACGCCTGCAGGGACTGATTCGCTCGATTCACGGTCGCGAGCTCAAACAACGCGTCGAAGAGCTGCTCGAGCAGTTCGGATTGAAGGACTCGGCTAAAAGAGTCGCCCGCAACTACTCGGGCGGGATGCAGCGCCGGCTCGACATTGCCACCGCGCTTGTCCACCGGCCCCAGGTGCTCTTCCTCGACGAGCCCACGACCGGCCTCGACCCCGAAGTCCGTACCGAGATGTGGCAGGAGATCGAGCGTTTGACGCATGACGAAGGCCTGACCATTCTGCTCACCACCCACTATCTCGAGGAGGCCGATCAGCTCGCCGCCAAGCTGGCCATTCTCGACCGTGGCAAGGTCATGGCGACCGGATCCCCGGAGAAGTTGAAGGCGGAACTCGAGGGCGACACGGTTCACGTCGAGCTGCGCGAGGACGCCGAGGCTGGCGCCATCAATGCCGCGCTCGCGGGTGTCAAGGGAATCCGCCACGTAGACCACGACGTCAAATGCCTGCGCGCCCGGGTTGAGCACGGTGCGACGGCCGTTCCGCTGGTGCTGCAGGCGCTGGAGGCGAAGGGCCTCGCCGTCGACTCGGTCTCGGTCTCGCGCCCCTCGCTCGACGACGTCTACATGCGCTACACCGGCCGCGAGTTCGCGCGCGCCGACGAGGAAGGCGCTCGCGGGCAGCGATCTACGGAAGAAGGGAAGAGATGAAAGAGCTGCTCGGACACAGCTTGACGATGACCGACCGCGACCTGCGCCGGCTCATGCGTCAGCCCTGGTGGATCGTCGTCTCGCTGATCCAGCCGGTGATCTGGCTGCTGCTCTTCGGTCCGCTCTTCAAGAGCATCGCCAACATCCCGGGCTTCAAGGCAACGTCCTACATCCAGTTCCTGACGCCGGGCGTTGTCATCATGACGGCCTTCTTTTCCGGTGGCTGGAACGGGATGGCGACTATCGACGACCTCAACCGCGGCGTCGTCGACCGCCTGCTCGTGTCGCCCCTGAGACGCAGCGCCTTCTTCATCGGGCACGTAATACAGACATCGGTCACGATCATCATCCAGGCGGCGATCATCGTCGTACTTGCCTACGCCCTCGGCGCTCATTTTGCACACGGCGCGCTCGGCCTGCTCGTCATGTTCACGGCGGCCGTGCTGCTCGGGGGAGCACTCAACGCCGTCTCGAACGGTCTAGCACTCATCTTCCGCCGCGAAGAAACGCTGATCGCCACGCTCAACGTCTTCATGCTGCCGCTCACCTTCCTCTCTTCCGCCTTCATGCAGCAGAACCTGATCCCGCACTGGATGCGAGTCGGAGCCCGCTTCAACCCGCTCAACTGGGCCGTGGAGGCCTCCAGGTCGGCCGTCAACACCGGTACCGACTGGGGCTCGGTCGCAACGCATCTCGGCCTGCTCGCCGGTTTGCTGATCGTCTGCATGGCCTTCGCCATGCGCACGATACGCGTCTATCAGCGCTCGATCTAGCGCCCTTCGGACTTCTATTTCGGCGCTTCCGAGCTCGATAGTAAAAAGCGTTCTGTGGGGGCGTCACGACGACGCCGAGTCGCGACACCCCCACAGTAAAAACCAAAGCTAGGCGGTAGGCTCGGGTGCGGTCACCTTCTTGCGCCGAGACCGCAAGCCGGGGAGCGCCTCGGCCACGAGCGCCAGCACCAGACCACCGACTGCCCAGAGTGCGACGACGAACATCGCGCGATGGGTGTTGGCGCCGTCGAAGTAAACGGTGTTGCGCACCGAGCGGATGAAGGCGCCGTTGGGAAGAGCCTGGCCGATATCGCGGAAAAAGCCCGGCAGGAACTCCTGGTTGATCGAACCTCCACTAACGCTGTTCCCGACAAGGATCAGGAGCAGCCCGGCCAGAGCCAGGCCGGCGTAACTCAATACGCGAGCGAGCCCGTAAGTCACGAGCACAGCCGTGGCAGCGTAGAGAGCACCAAGCGCAGCGAGCGCGAAGTAGTGATGCGGAAGCGCGCCGACTATCTGGTCAACGGTCAGCGCCCCGACGATTCCGGCGCCGAGCGAGTAGGCGCCGATCAATCCCAGCCGCCAGACGAGCGAAAGGCCGTAGCCGAACATGAAGATGAGAACGGCGAAGACGAAGCTGGGAACCAGCAAGCCGTACTGATACGTGTAGCTGGAAAGCCCCTGCGAATCGGATTCGGGAAGTGGAACCAGATCCTGCGTTTGCAGCGGCACTTTGAAGATGGCCGCGACCTGCTCGCCGAGGAGAGTGAGCGCCGTGTTCGCGGCCTTCCCCGCCGCGCTGGCCGTGATCATCAGGCCCGCGTTTTTCTCATACACATATCCGCCGTAGACCTTGCGATCCTTGATCGCCTGCCTCAGGCTCGCCTGGTTGGGGTATGTGTAGAGCTTGAACTCGCCAGGTGCTTTGGATTCGACGCCTGTATTGATCAGGGTCGCGACTAGGTCGCCACCGACAACGCCTACGCGCAGCTGATGTGGCATCGGATTGTGCTGCGTCCCCGTGTAGATGCCGGCAAAGACGAAGATTGCGGCGATGAACGCCACGGTGAGCAGTACGAGCGTACGCGGCGAGAGTGAAGCGGGCATGAGGCCTCCTTGAAGCCGATTGGATGGCTGATGCTCTCGCACCGGCGCGGGAAATGCAAGTGGAAGCGACGATTTGCCGGGTTTGACGCTTCCACGCGGTGTCGGTCAGAATCGACGGGGGACCTCTCGCCTCAGGCCGGAGAAGAGGAGATCGCAACGCTCAGCGCCGACCGAGCCCAAGCGAGCGGTCGCCCGAGCGGCGGCGGCTCAGGTTGAATAGCTCACACGTTGGTAACCAAGAAGACACAGATAAGGCGCCGCCTTCCCCCCGCCTTGCAACACAGGGATTTTGCGTTGCTCTGGGTTGCCTCGCTGGCGATGGGTCTCGGCAGCCAGATGGCCGCCGTAATCGTCGGCTGGCAGGTGTACGACATCCACCAGAGTGCCCTGGATCTCGGCCTGATCGGGCTGGCGGAGTTCGTACCGCTGCCCCTGCTCGCACTACCGGCCGGGCATCTCGCAGATCGTTTACCGCGCCGGATCGTGTTCGCAGGCGCGCTCCTGCTCAACATGATCGTGATGGCGGCGCTGGTTACGGTGACCGTGAGCGGCGCCACGAAGCTCTGGGTTTTCGTATTACTCGCCGCGGCAAACGGAGTCGCGAGCGCTATTGGCAGCCCGGCCGCTCGCGCACTGCCGCCGACACTGGTCCCCACCAAGCTGCTTCCGAGCGCCATGGCGCTACGAACGATGGCCATGCAGATAGCAACCGTCGTCGGTCCCGCCATCGGTGGATTCATCTTCTACGTCCGGCCGGAGCTCCCCTATGCCGTGGCCGGCGGATTGATGGTGCTCGCGCTCGCCTGTGTGCTTGCGCTGCGCTCCCAGTCCGCCCGCGTCCGAGCCGAGAGAGCCGGATCGCCGGACTGGAAGAGCGTGCTCGCCGGCGTCGGCTTCGTCCGCCACACGCCCGTCCTACTCGGCGCGATCACGCTCGACCTCTTTGCCGTTCTCTTCGGCGGTGCGATAGCGCTCGCGCCCCTGTTCGCCCGTTCGATCCTGCACGTCGGAGCAGGTGGTCTGGGCCTGCTTCGAGCTGCGCCCGCAGTCGGGGCGATCGCGGCAGGAGTGATGCTCACGCGCCGGCCGTCGATGCGCCGCGCCGGCCGGAAGCTCTCCCTGGTCGTCGCCGCCTTCGGCGCGAGCATGATCGTGTTCGGCCTCTCGCACTCCTTCCCGCTCTCACTGGGAGCGCTCGCGATCAGCGGCTTCGTCGACATGATCAGCATGAACATCCGCTCGACAACGACCGCACTGGCGACACCGAACGAGTTGCGTGGGCGAGTGAGCGCCGTCGAGATGGTCTTCATCAGCGCTTCCAATCAACTCGGTGCCTTCGAATCGGGCGCGGCCGCCGCTCTGCTTGGAGCCATGCCGGCGGTTGTTGCCGGTGGCGCGCTGACCGTTCTACTGGCCGCAGCGTGGCCCCGCTTCTTCCCGTCGCTCGCCCGTATCGACAGGCTCGAGGAGTTACTACCGGGACGCAGGCGAACGGTGCCGGTGTCTGCGCTGACCGAGCCACCCGAGCCACCCGCAGAGATCTGGTGAGCCGCCTCAGGCGATGCGCAGAACGGCCACGGCTCGACTTTCGCCCGAGGCGACGAGGGCAAGCCGGAATCCGCTCGGCTCCGGTGAGTGCAGAAGCTCGACTTCGTCCTCGAGATCGATCGGCTGGCGAAACTCGAGCGCAGCCTCGAGCGGCAACGCGAGGTTGATCCCCTTCTGCGCCGCCGTCTCCTCGATAGCTTCCCAGTAGGCGGCGTTGTTCACGTGGCCGAGCACATCGAGGTCGCAGTACCTGAGCGGCCAGGGCTCGCGTTCGGCGCCAGCCGGTAGATCAGACAGCTCGAGCCTGGGCGAGATGTGGCGCCCGTTCGCAGAGGGCCCGTAGACGTCGAAGAAGTTTCCGCCGAAGCGCTCCGGTCTCAGCTCGAGCCCGAGGTGAACCCAGACGCTCTCGGCCTCGATCAGTCCGCCACGCTCACTGGTGAGAGTCGTTCGCCGCGAAGCCGAAGAGGACGCTGTTCCGCTCGACCAGGTCGTCATCTCGACCGTTTCCTCGATCGAGATCGGCCGCCGCTGTTGGATCACGGTCCGGCGCACGAGCCAGAAGTGATCGGGCGAGCCCCAGCCCGTCTCGAACACGTCGTCACCGGCAACATCCTGCAGATAACGCGCCACGGAATCGAGGCGTAAGCGCCCGACGGGATCGGCATCGGATAGGCGCACGCGACGATGACCCACGAATACGCGCCCGCTAGCAGGCCGTGGCACGAGCGCCCGAAAGCCGGGCTCCGCTTCGAGGTTCGAGTTCTCTTCGACCACCATGCTCGTTCCCGCGAAGGCTAGCCGCAGCGCGCAGACGTCGTCCTGGCTCGGGCCGAAGCTCGCTACCGGCGGACGGCCTTCGTCTTTCACGTGACCGGCGTTTGCCGGTCGCCCGCCGTCGCTTTCTAGCTCTACGAAAGGATTTTGACGGCGCGATTCTGGTACTTCAAGCCCAGTTTGTAGTGCATCTTGTAGAGCGCGTACCAGTGGTTGAACTGGTTCTGGTTTTTTGCTTTGGCGGCGGCATCGGCACTAACGGCGTCGCTCCCGGTCGCGTACCAGTATTGAAGCGAGGTGAGCGCCGCGAGAAGTCCCCTGGCGACGGTCTTCGTCTGCGGCGGCATCCGTTGCAGCACCCCAAGGTAGTGCTGGGCGGCCTTGCGGAGCGCTTTGCCCGCCTTCGTGCAATGCCCCCATGCACACGCGTAGAGCTTCTTGTTGGCCGCGTTGGTAGCGATGAACCCCTTGCGAACGGTCACGCGGATCACCTTTCCGCTTGTGAGCGCCTGGCTATTTACCTGGGCCGACTGCGCAAGGCCGATACCCGTACCAAGCGCGCTCACCCGAGCGCCCACGTTCTGATCGGCCGCCGGCTTTGCCTGCGCCGCCGATACCAGCAGTAGCGCCAGTCCAACCGCGAGCCAGCCAAGCCGAAGACGTGCCGCAAACCCTCTCATCACTCAACCTCCACAGTAGATGCCGAAAGACGCCGATCTCATTCTCGCCCCGAAAACAGGCGCTGGCAAGACCGAGCGAATAGTACTTCGGGGTGACCCCGGTCGCGAAGACCTCGACGCCGTAGTATTCCGTCAGATGGCGGAGCGACAGAAACGCCACGCGGCGAAAACCACCCCTTCTGCCGCGGAGGTGACTTCTCTCAGCGGCGAGGAGTTCTATCGCAGGATCGCCGACTCGGCGCACGACTGGGAGTACTGGCTAGATCCGGAGGACGACTTCGTCTTCGTCTCTCCGTCCTGCGAACGCCTCACCGGGTACACACGGGAGGAGTTCTTGGCCGATTCGGGCCTCGCCGAGCGCCTCGTTCATCCCGACGACAAGGCGCGCTTCGAGCTACACGTCGAGCGAGCGCACTCAGCCGAGCAGCAACAGAAAGCGAACGAGATCGAGTTTCGCATCATCGCTCGCGACGGAAGCGAGCGGTGGATCAACCATAGATGCACGACGATGTTCGATCCCCACGGCCACTACCTGGGTCGTCGCGTGAGCAACGTAGACGTCGATCGCTACAATCTGGCAGAGGAAAAGCTACTCCTACTGAACCGCGAGCTGCTTGCGATCCGGGATTGCGCCCGCACGGTGCTGCATGCGACCGACGAGCTAAAACTCCTGCGAGACGTGTGCCGCATCATGTGCAACGTGGCTGGATACCACATGGCCTGGGTCGGTACGGTCGAGCACGACGAGGGGAAAACTGTCCGGCCGGTCGCCTGGAGCGGAGTCGAAGACGGATACCTGGCGAGCGTCCACATCACCTGGGCCGATACCGAGCGCGGACGAGGCCCGACCGGAACGGCGGCTCGCACCGGCAAGAGCGCGGTGATAGCGGACTATGCGAGCGACCCCATCGGACGACCGTGGCGTACGCGCGCATACCAGCGTGGATACCGCTCCAGTGCCGCCATCCCGATGCTCGGGCCCGGCGGCGAGGTCTGCGCCGTCCTCACCGTCTACGCGGCACAGCCGCACTCCTTCCCGAGCGGCACGATCGGCTTGCTCGAGGAAGTCGCTGAGGATCTCTCGATCGGAATCGGCTCTCTGCGTGCCGCGTCTGTAAAAAACCCGGCAAAAGTTCTCGAGCCCGATCTCGCCGCAGAGAACAGAAAGGCCCCGTCTCCGGGGCCTTTCTAGTAGCGGGGGCAGGATTTGAACCTGCGACCTCCGGGTTATGAGCCCGGCGAGCTACCTGACTGCTCCACCCCGCGTCGCATCGCTAATTATAGCGCCGGATAGCTGTTTCAGGGCTCGTTCCCGCATCGTTCCGCGACGCAACGGAATCGGAGCCACACGGGATGGGTGAAGGCACTACGTTCTTCCGCCCCCCGCCCTGAGCGCAAAGCGGAATGAAGACCCGTCGCCAGGTTATCTCTCGGGGTTCGGGCGCCTTTCCCCACCTCTCCACCCCCCACCCTCCCACGGGGCGTGAAACGGTAGCGAAAAAGGGGATAGGTGGGGGTGTTGGGTGAAATGACCCATTCGCGGTCGCCTAACGCTTTATCTTCGAGGATTTATGTGGGCGTGGCGTGGCGTCCCACCCTTCCGTCGAGATAACGTTCGGCCGCAGCGACGGTTCGAGTGACACCCTCAATTGCGCTATCGACCGTTCGTTGGAGCAGCGCGGCTCGAGATTTCGTGTCAGCGCTTCGGATTCAGGCCCGTGCGCCTCCGGTGCCCTCTTGAAGGCGCTTCTAGGAGGCGACTACCGGCTTTGCAAGCCGGAGGTCACCGGTTCGATCCCGGTACGCTCCAAACGACGGTTTTACAGGGGTAACGAAAACAACAACAAAAACGTCAGGTACGAACCCCGACCCCCTGTTTGCCGGCAATACGGTGCAACGGAGAGGCTCGACGCTAACCACTGTGCCGAGACCTCTCTGGTCGCTCGACCCTTCGTACCCGGGATAAACACCCTGCGGATCTGCGACCTCGATCGGGCTCAGCGATAGCGCGCGAGCTCCGCCGTTAAAGTCAACGAGGGGTTCTGCTTGAGAAGCGTGACGAGCACTGTGCCGTCGGAGCTGGCGAGAATCCCTCTGATGATCAGCTTGCTGCCTCCATATAGTTGCAGGCGTGGGTAGGAGGTATCGAGCGCTCCGTCCGATGTGATCCTCGCGAGCCGGTGACCGGCGCCCACGAGCTCTCCGCTTGAGAGCTGCGCGAAGACGGCGTAGGTGGAGCCGAAGGTGGCGCCTTCGAAGTTCTCGTAGTTGCCCTTGCCGTGGATCGAGGGCGGTCGGCGGGAACCTGTCCGGAGGTCGAGCGGCCGTCCCAAGCTTGTGAAGCGGACGACGAAGGGACCTTGGTCGTTGTTACCAAGGAGCGAGAGCGCTCCATGCTCGTCGATCATGAGTGCGGTCAGGTCGTGGAATCCGTTAATGCCTTCTGCCGCCTTGGTGAAGACGACTCCTTTTTGGCCGAAGCTCCGATCGATCGCTCCGTTTCGGAGTAGTTCGGTCAGCTGCACCTTCCCGCCCTTCGGCGTCGTTCCGGCGACAACCAGATGCTCGTTTGGGAGCACGATCAAGGGGGCGCTGTAGACCAAGGGGGCGGTTCGGGAGACGGCGACCTCTCCCTTCTTTCCGAAGGACCTATCGCGGGTCCCGTTCGCGTTCAGGCGCAGGACGACGATATGCAGGATCGGATCGGCCAAGTTGTTGCAGAAGCGATTGGCCGAGATGACGATCTTGTCTCCCTGGACGGCGAGTCCGGCGGGGCCGCGGGTGCAGGTCGTCTTCCTCCGGGCCAGAGTGAAGAACTGGCGCTGGCAAGCCTCGTAGCCCTTCGAAGCAGCAGCAGCAGAACAGTCGTACAGCCTCTTGTCGGCGGTGAAGTAGCCGCTCTGGCCGAAGCTCTCAACGACCTTACCGCTCTCGTCGAGCTCGGAGACGACCAGAGTGGATTCCTCAGATACGAGGCCCACGATGTTCGTCCCGGCGAGGACGATTCTTCCATCCGGCAGGAGGGCGACTTCATCCCAGCCTAGGTAGTCGCCTCCGCGCGGAAAGCGCCCCTGAAACATGTGGAAGGGCCAGCGGACTACCCCGTTCTTGCCGAACGAGGAATCGAGCGAGCCGGTCGGGAGCAGGCGCACTGCTTGAGCGAAGTTGCCCTTGTAGTTTCCGACCGCGACGATCCGTCCCGACCGGTCCTCGATGGTCTGCTTGACCTCGAAGCCAGGGAGCTGAACCACACCGTCCTTGCCCCAGCTCGTGACGAGACCGGGCTTGTCGTTCGTTCCTCCGCAGCCCACTGCTAGCGCGGAGAGGGCGAGGATCACAGAAAGGGCTGATATCAGGGGGAAGAGGCGGCGCATACGTTGACGATAACGGCCCAAGAGGCCGGATCCGACTCAGCGATACCACGCGAGGTAAGCGGTAAAAGTCCCCGAGGGGTTCTGCTTGAGCAGCGTGACGAGCACGGTGCCGTCGGAGTTGGCGAGAATCCCCCCGAACATCCCTCCGGGGATCAGCTTACCGCCGCCGTACAGCTGTTGAGGCGGGTAGGAGGTGTCGAGCGTTCCCTCCGATGTAATCCTCGCGAGCAGATTGCCGGCGCCCACCAGCTCTCCGCTCGGAAGCTGGGCGAAGATGGCGGCGGCGACGCCGAAGGTCTTGGCGCCGAAGTTCTCGTAGTTGCCCTTGATGCGGATCGAGGGCGGCCGGCGAGAGCCGGTCCGGAAGTAGAGTGGATGTCCCTGGCCTGTGAAGCGGGCGAGGAAGGGGCCACCGCTTTCGCCCGTGAAGTTGTTGCCCGTGAGCGAGAGCACTCCGTGGCTGTCGCTCATGAGTGCGGTGAGGTTTCCGGGCGTACCTCCCGCCGTCGTGGTGGAGACAACGCCGTTCTGACCGAAGCTCCGATCGATCGCTCCGTCAGGGAGCAACTCGGTCAGTTGCACCTTCGCGCCCTTCGGCGTCGTTCCGGCTACGACTAGATGCCTGTTTGGAAGCACAATCAAGGGTGCACTGACGACAAGGGGGGCGGTTCGGGAGACCGTGACCTCTCCCTTCTTGCCGAAGGACCTATCGCGGGTTCCGTTTGTGTTCAGGCGCATGACAACGATGTGGTAGGGCTCGAACGGCTTGCAGAAGCGGTCGGCCGAGACAACGATCTTGTCTCCCTGGACGGCGAGTCCGGCGGGGCCGCGCGTGCAGGTCGTCTTCTTTCGAGCCAGAGTGAAGAACTGGCGCTGGCAAGCCTTATAACCCTTCGAAGCAGCAGAGGCAGAGCAGTCATACAGCCGCTTGTCGGCGGTGAAGTAGCCGCTCTGGCCGAAAGTCTTCACGACCTTTCCGCTCTGGTCGATCTCCGATACGACGAGAGTGGATTTCTCGTCCACGATGCCGATCATGTTCGTCCCCGCAAGGACAATCCTTCCGCCCGGCAGGAGGGCGGCCAGATCCCAGCCAAGAAAGTCGCCGCCGCGCGGAAAGCGCCCCTGAAACATGTGGAAGGGCCAGCGGACGACTCCGTCCTTTCCGAAGGAGGGATCGAGCGAGCCGTCAGGGAGCAGGCGCACGACCTGGGCGAAGTTGCCCTTGTAGTTTCCGACCGCGACGATCCGCCCCGATCGGTCCTCGATGGTCTGTTTCACCTCGAAGCCCGGAAGCTGCACCACCCCGTTCTTGCCCCAGCTCGTGACGAGACCGGGCTTGTCGTTCGCTCCTCCGCAGCTCACTGCTAGCGCGGAGAGGACGAGAACCAAAGCGACGGCTGCTATCGGGGGGAGGAGGCGGCGCATGAGCGGACGATAACGGCCCAAGAGGCCGATTCGATTTAGCGATACCGAACGAGGTTCGCCGTGAAGGTCAACGAGGGGTTCTGCTTGAGCAGCGTGACGAGCACTGTGCCGTCGGAGCTGGCGAGAATCCCCCCGAACATCCCTCCGGTGATCAGCTTTCCGCCGCCGTACAGCTCCTGAGGTGGGTAGGAGGTGTCGAGCGCTCCGTCCGATGTGATCCTCGCGAGCAGATGACCGGCGCCCACGAGCTCACCCGATGTGAGCTGGGCGAAGACGGCAGAGGCGAAGCCGAATGTCTTGGCACCGAAATTCTCGTAGTTGCCCTTGCCGTGGATCGAGGGCGGCCGGCGGGAGCCGGTCCGGAAGTCGAGCGGTTGTCCCGAACCTGTGAAGCGGGCGAGGAAGGGGCCACCACTGCTGCCCGTGAAGTTGTTGCCCGTGAGCGAGAGCACTCCGTGGCTGTCGCTCATGAGTGCGGTGAGGTTGCCCGGCGTACCTCCTACCGCCTTGGTGAAGACGACTCCCTTCTGGCCGAAAGTCCGATCGATCGCACCGTTTCGGAGCAGTTCGGTCAGCTGCACCTTCTCGCCCTTGGGCGTCGTTCCGGCGACCACGAGATGGCCGTTCGGAAGCACAATCAGCGGGGCGCTGACTACCAGGGGGGCGGTTCCAGAGACGGTGGCCTCTCCCTTCTTTCCGAATGACCTATCGCGGGTTCCATTCGCATTCAGGCGCATGACGACGATGTGCAGGATCGGCTCGGAGTCGTTGCAGAAACGATCGGCCGAGATGACGAGCTTGCCTCCCTGGGCGGCGAGTCCGGCGGGGCCGCGCGTGCAGGTCGTCTTCTTGCGGGCCAGGGCGAAGAACTGGCGCTCGCAACCATTGCCAATCTTCGAGCAGTCGTACAGTCGCTTGTCAGCAGTGAAGTAGCCACTCTGACCGAAGCTCTCAACGACCTTGCCGCTCTGATCGAGCTCCGAGACGACCAGGGTCGACTTATCGTCCACTATGCCGACGATGTTCGTCCCGGCGAGGGCGATCCTTCCATTCGGCAGAAGGGCGACCTCGTCCCAACCGAGGTAGTCCATCCCGTTCGGAAAGCGCCCCTGAAACATGTGGAAGGGCCAGCGGACGACTCCGTCCTTGCCGAAGGAGGGATCGAGCGAGCCGTTCGGAAGCAGGCGCACGACCTCGGCGTAGTTGCCCACGTAGTTACCGACCGCGACGATCCGCCCCGATCGGTCCTCGATCGTCTGCTTGACCTCGAAGCCCGGGAGCTGCACCACCCCGTTCTTGCCCCAGCTCGTGACGATGCCGGGCTTGTCGTTCGCTCCTCCGCAGCTCACTGCTAGCGCGGAGAGAACGAGAACCAAAGCGACGGCTGATATCAGGGGGAGGAGGCGACGCATGAGTGGACAGTAATCGAACAACAAGGCCCCAGCATAGCCCGGTAGCGAGAAAAGACGCTCGAAAACATGCCGGTTTTGTGCCGAATCCGTATCGCGTCGCCAAGCGCTCAGGAAGCCGGTTGCTAGCATCGTCTGTGTGACTGCCTTCTGGGTCGCGCTCGCCGTTTTGGTCGTCGCTTTCGTCGCCGGCGCCGCTTTCGTGGGCCTGCGCGTGCTCGAGGCGAGAAAGGCTCTGAAAAGTCTGACGAGGGCGCTCAAGGTCGAGCTGGAACGGATCGCCCGCGCCGGTGAGCGCACCAACAACGAGCTCGAGACGGCAAAGAAGGCTTTCGAGCGACTGCGGGCCAGTCTCGCCCGGCTTGGCACGGCACGCGCACGAGTACGTTTACTGCGAGAGGTGCTCGCCGAGGCCGAGGCCGTCCTGGCCCGTGCCCGCGCCTTCATCCCGAGCAAGTGACTCGGTCGGCACGGTGATCGTCGCGGCAATCGACATCGGTACCAACACGACCCGGCTGATCGTGGCCGAGGTCGCCGGCGCGTCGCTCGAGGAGCTCGAGCGCCAGACCGTGATCACACGCCTCGGCGAGGGTGTGGACAGGAGCGGTCGCCTCTCCGCCGCCGGTATCGAGCGCGTCCACGAGACGCTCGCCGCCTACCACGAGATCGTCGACCGACTCGGCGCGGCTCCGGCGCTCGTGGTCGCCACCAGCGCCGTTCGCGACGCCTCGAACGGGAACGAGTTCCTGGCCGAGATCGAGCGCCGTTTCGGCTTCCGCGTGCGACTGCTCTCGGGTAGCGAGGAGGCGCTTCTCGCCTTCCGCGGCGCGATGATCGGGCGCTCGCTAACCGGGCCGGCGCTCGTAGTTGACATCGGTGGCGGCTCGACCGAGCTGGTGCTCGGTGGCGCGGCTGGGCCGAGCTTTCACGTCAGCCTCGACATCGGCGCCGTTCGCCTGACCGAGCGCTGGCTACACGCCGACCCACCCACCCCGGCCGAGCTCGCACATTGCGCCGAGGCCGTGCGCGAGCTCCTGCTCGACCGGATTCCCGCCGAGATCCTGCACGCACCCCATTCCGCAATCGGCTGCGCCGCCACCATCACCACACTGGCGGCGCTCGACCAACAGCTGCCGGCGTACGACCGGGAGCGCGTCCACGGCTACTCGATCTCTCGTCACGCCGTCCACGAGCAGCTCGCCCGCTTGGCCGCCCTGCCCCTGACCGAGCGCCGCCTCGTGCCCGCGCTCGAGCCCGAGCGGGCGCCGGTGATCGTCGCCGGCGTGATCGTCTGCCGCGAGTTGCTCGACGCCTTCGCCCTCGAGACGATCGAGGCGAGCGAGCTGGACATCCTCGACGGCGCGGCGCTGCTGGCGGCCGAGAGCCTGTGACCGCCGTCGTGAGACGATCTATGCTCACACCTGCGCCGGGGTGGCGGAATGGTAGACGCGCCCGACTTAAAATCGGGTGTCTTCGGACGTGAGGGTTCAAGTCCCTCCCCCGGCATGTTCGGCGCGTTTCGTCGGTTACGACACGCGCCGTTCTGTCCGACTGTGAGACTATGTTGACCGGTCCCGTGCAGACCGTTCTCTTGATCGTTATCGCTTTGTTGGTCGTCGTACTCGGCGGCGGGACGGCCCTGCTCCTGCGGCGCGAGCTGGGCGCGCTGCGCGGCGAGAGCACCGACAGGCTTTCCGATCGGACGCAGGAGATCGACGGGCGCCTCAAGGCAATCGTGGAGACGATGGATAGGCGGCTCGGCGAGCTGGATATCAAGGTCGACCGGCGCATGGAGAACGCTTCGAAGCAGACGGGCGAGATCCACGAGCGGCTGGGCAAGCTCGGCGAGGCAACCGTGCAGATGAACGAGCGCGTCAAGGATCTGGCCAGGCTGGAGCAGGCGCTCAAGCCGCCCAAGGCGCGCGGCGGCTTCGGCGAGCTGTTGCTCGAGAACCTACTCCGAGATAGCCTCCCCTCCTCGCATTACGAGCTGCAGTACGGCTTCAAGGGCGGCGAGCGGGTCGACGCTGTGATCCGCGTCGAGCGCCTCGTCCCGGTCGACGCCAAGTTTCCGCTCGACAACTTCCAGCGCCTCGTCGAGGCCTCTAGCGATAGCGATCGCCTGGTTCACGAGAAGGCCTTCGGGCGCGACCTGAAGACGCACATCGACGCCATCGCCGGCAAGTACATCCGCCCTGATGAAGGCACCTACGACTTCGCGCTCATGTACCTACCGGCCGAATCCGTCTACTACGAGCTCGTCTGTGGCAAGACGGGCAACCTTTACTCCTACGCGATGGAGAAACGCGTCTTTCCGGTCTCGCCGACCACCTTCACCGCCTACCTGCAGGTGGTCGCGCTCGGGCTCAAGGGGCTCCAGATCGAGAAGCACGCGCACGAGGTGATGGCCTACTGCGCGCAGCTGCGAAACGACTTCGGCCGCTTCAAGGACGACTTCGATCTGGTCGGGACTCACCTCGGTCGTGCCCAATCCAAGTTCGGTGAGGCCGAGAAGAGGCTCGACCGCTTCGGGAACAAGCTCGAGCAGGCAACCGAGCAGGGCACGGTCGAGGCCACCCTGGACGCCGTCGCGATCGAGGAGCCCGAGACGGAGATCGCGCTCGATTCGGTCTCGCCCGAGGGCCTATCCCGCTAGGGATGGGCTTTACGAAACGACGGAACAGAACCACCGGCGCCAGCGTTGAATAGGCTGTAGGTCGTCAGCTCAAGTTGGAGGAGAAGTGAGCGAGAACGAGGTTCGAAACGTGGTCGTCATCGGTGGCGGGCCGGCCGGATATACGGCTGCGCTATACGCAGCCCGCGCGCTGCTCGAGCCGCTCGTGATCGAGGGTGTCTCCTGGGGCGGGCAGCTGATGATCACGAGCGAGGTCGAGAACTTTCCCGGCTATCCGAAGGGAGTACTCGGGCCGCAGATGATGAGCGACCTGCGCGCCCAGGCCGAGCGCTTCGGCAGCGAGCTACTCACCGACGACGTGGTCGGCATCGATCTCAGCAAGCGGCCCTTCCGCGTGTCCACCGGCGAGCGTGAGTTCCTGGCAAAGACGCTGATCGTCGCCACCGGCGCCCGAGCGCGCCAGCTCGGTCTCGACTCGGAGTTGGCCCTGCTCGGTAAGGGAGTCTCTTCCTGCGCCGTTTGCGACGCCGCCTTCTTCCGGAACCAGGAGGTCGTAGTCGTCGGCGGCGGCGACTCGGCACTGGAGGACGCTCTCTTCCTCACCCGCTTCGCCAGCAAAGTGACGCTCGTCCATCGCCGCGAGGAGTTCCGCGCCGAGCCGATCATGCTCGCGCGCGTGCGGGCGAACGAGAAGATCGAGCTCGTGACGAACGCGGTCGTCGAGGAGGTGCTCGGAGTCGAGCCGGGCCACGTCACCGGCGTGCGCTTGCGCGACACCAAGAGCGGCGATACGAGTGAGCTGGCGGTGACCGGTCTCTTCGTCGCCATCGGGCACGAGCCGAACACGACCCTCTTCCTCGACCGGCTCGACCACGACGAGGCTGGTTACCTGGTCACGCAGCCGCGCTCTACCGCGACCAACGTGCCCGGGGTCTTCGCCGCCGGCGACGTGCAGGACCCCACCTTCCGCCAGGCGATCACCGCCGCCGGCTCCGGCTGCATGGCCGCGCTCGAGGCCGAGCGTTTCCTGGCCGCCGAGGAGCACGAGCGCGTCGCGACCGATTGAGAGCCGACGCCATAGAGTCTATTCCGGTAGAGATTGCAGACCTAGTGGAATCGGCTCCTAGCCGCCGTAACGCTTCTGCCAGGCTTCGACCATAGCGATCCGCTGCGCTGCGGTCGGATGGTTGCCGAAGAGGATCGGATCCCAGGCGGGCGGATTCGGGTCCTCATTGGTGGTGCGCACGAAGCTCACGAACAGCGCCTTGCCGGCCTGCGGATCACGCGTGGCCTGTAGAGCTTCCCAGTCGGCGGCGGCCTCGATCCGGCGCGAGAAGGCGTTGTCGATCGGCAGCGTGACCGTCGAAAGCCCGACCCAGGCGAACAGGAATAGAGGTACAGCCAGCGGCATCGCCATCCCACCTCGCCGCCGCGTCAGTTGGGCGATCAGGAAGGCGATTGGAAAGGCGAAGAGCGCGTACCAACCGATTCCCTTCCAAAGATCTTTGTGCTTGTGGTGGCCGAGCTCGTGCGCGATCACGAACTCGAGCTCTCGCTCCGAGAAGCGCCCGTCGAGCATCGTGCTCCAGATCCCGATCCGGCGGCTGGGGCCCAGCCCCATAGCCTCGGCATTCGGCGCCGTGGTCTGCGTGCCGACATTCTCGACTTTGAGTGGTATGTTCCCGACGCCCTCCGTTTTCGCCAGGCGCTTCTCGGCCTGCACGAGCGCGGAGTGGTTTTCGAGCGGCTGCAGTCCACTCATGTAGGGCTGGACGAAGGTGACGAGAAGCGCGATTCCGACAAAGACCGGGGCGCCGGCCAGCCACCAGTAGTTTCCAAGCAGGCGCGCAAAGCCCATCACGATCAGGATCGTCAGACAGATGCCGAGGAACTCGGCCCCGAGCGCCGACCAGGTACCGATGACCATCTCGGCGTAGCCGGTCTTCTCGATGCCGTAGTGGCGTAGCCACCAGAGCTCACCGAGATTGCTCGGCAGCATGGCCATCCAGAGAATCGCTAGACCGAGCATCGCCAGCAGCATCCCCGTCCCGATCGGGCCCGCCGCCGACTCGCCCATGAAGCGATGGCCCCATTTGGCGTAGAGAGCGAGAACCACCAGCGGTAGAAACAAACCGGCGAGGCCGAAGAGATCGAGCACGAAGCTGAAGTGCTGGGCGCGGTGCAGCTCGCTCGAGCTCACGAACGCGCTCATATCCACGTGCGGAAGCTTCAGGTTGGCGGGAACCGAGGTCTGCCAGAGGGCGCGAGCCGCCCAGATCCAACCGCTTGCCAGGGCTCCGAAAATCAGGAGCCCCAGCAAGCGACGAGAGCTTTTTGTCACGCTTTGGACGGCGCCGCGGGCGCCTCCGCTGCTACCGGTGCTTCGAACGACATACCCGCGTACGGGCTGGAGCACGGATAACGACCGGTAATGAGTAGAGCGTACGCTTCGACCTGAGCGGTATAGCGGATGGCGTTGGCGCCGAGATCACGGAAACCACGCGGCATCCGCCCTGTGATCATCGCTGCCCACCAAGCGAAGGAAAGCAACGGATAGCAGATCAGCATTGCAGGGATCAACACTACGTACAACACGACCGCCGTCGGAAGTAAGAGGAACATTCGAAAGAACGTCTTCAGGCGGTTCTGTTTTTCGGGCGTGGTCGGGACGACGAGTTCGACGGGATAGCTACCGGGCTCGCCGGTGAAACCGGGAAACGGGTTGGCGACCAGCATGAGGTACGCATAAACCGTGGTCCAGTACCGGAGGTAGGCGGCAGTAAAGCGCTGGAACGGCGCCGCAGGTCGTCCTATTACCAGAGCCACAAGCCAGTTGAGTAGAGCTACGACTAAAACGGCGATCCCCCACAGCTCTAGCCAGATGCCGTGCGGGATATATAGGAGGTATCGGAAGAAGACCGTGAGGCGAGAGCGCCGCAGGTCGTCCATGACGTGGAGTGTGACTGGATGTTCGTTCATGGTGGAGATTATTGACAGATCGAGGCCCGGAACGCGAGGAGATCGGTAAATCGAGGCTGGACGCTCCTTCACCTCCAACCCGGCGGCGACTCTCACCGATTCCCGATCTACCTAGCGAGAGCCGATACGATCTCACACGAGCGCTCCTGAGAAGCTTGCAAGCGGCGGCGGTAAGCACCGATACTTCCCGGGAGGCGCCGTGAGCAACGAGGAAAACAGGCAACCCGCACTCGAGCCACGCTCGAGGCGAATGTCGGCCGAGGCGGTCTCGGAGATGTTGAGACGAGGGCAAGCCGTGACCGACGACGTTCGCGAGCGAGCCTTCCACCTGGCGGCCCGCGGCCAGATGCCCGCACGGGTCTACCGGCCAACCTACCCGCGCGCGATCGGCGCCGTGATCACGACCGGCGCGCAGCCGGACCTTCGCCACCCCTTCTACGCCGAGGTGCTCGAGGGAATAAAGGAACGAGCGGTTGCCAGCCGTTACGACCTGCTGTTCTTCTCGGGTCACGTCCCGGGCGACTTCATCGAGGAGTTTTCCTACGTCGCCCGCTGCCGCCGCCACAACGTCGAGGGCCTGATAATCACGGGCTTCTCGCGCGCCGACCCCGAGCTTCAGCACCTGCTCGCGGAACAGATTCCGACCATGGCGATCGATCTCGATCTGATCGGAGCCCGGGCCGGCTACGTGATGTCGAACAACATCGAGGCGGTTGTGACCGTCGTCCAGTACCTGCACGCGCTTGGCTACACGCGCATCGCCCACATCTCGGGAGTCCCGACCAGCCGCCCCGGAGCCGACCGCATACTCGGCTACCGCACGGGCCTGGAGCACGAGCAGCTTCCCTTCCGCAAGGAATACCTGGTAGAGGGCGACTACTGCGAACCTACCGGATATGCAGGTATGGAGCGCCTGCTGGCGCTCTCGCAGCGCCCCGAAGCCGTGTTCTGCGCCAGCGACATAATGGCGCTGGGAGCGATTCGGGCAGCCCACGTCGCCGGCCTGCGCGTGCCCGACGACATCGCCGTCGTCGGTTTCGACGGCGACTCCTTTACGGCCATAATGGAGCCCGCGCTCACGACTGTTCGCCAAGACAAGCCCGGCCTCGGCGCAGCGGCTTGCGAGGCACTCATGCGCATCATCGACGAAGCGGCGAGCGAGCCGCCGGTGGTGATTCTCCCCACCGAGCTCTTGGTGCGAGAATCGTGCGGCGCGGCTTTGCGCGCGTCCCAGAACGGTTAGTACCCGCCGGAGCGATACTCTCCTAGCGCCGGGTTGCCGCACCCTTGCTCACTTGAAGGGTCGCTGGCGCAGGTACGAGGTCGCTACAATCGCAGCGCTCGTCTTTGCGGGGTCGTCTAATGGTAGGACGCCTGACTCTGGCTCAGGTGATCGGGGTTCGAGTCCCTGCCCCGCAGCTAGCACTCGAGGCGTTTCAAGGCACGTTCTCGATCTATCGAGCACCCATCGCTAAAGTCGTGGCACGGAGTGCTCGATAACAAACCGGCAGCGATCTTTCGAAAGGTGACTCCTATGCTCACGATTCGGGAACTGGCAGACCAGTCGGGCGAATCGGTCATGACTGTGACCAGAATTCTCGGCGGTGACGAGGGGATCGACTCCGAAACCCGCGAGCGCGTACTCACACTCGCGCGTGAGCTCGAGATGACGGCCAACATCTCGACGGCCGTCGTGACCGACATGCCCTCGAAGGTGATCGGAGTCATCCTCGACACTTCGGGCCATATCGACCTACATCATCCGGTGTTCGGCGCCGTTCTCGATGGGCTCGAGGAGGCGATCGCCGGGGGCGGTTACGACATGCTCATCTTCACCGGCGGAACTCCCGCCGGCAGCACCCGCACCTACGACTACCTCGAGCGCTGTCGCCATCATCACATCGACGGAATCATCCTGATGGGTGTCGGTCGCAGCTTCCCCGAGATCCAGAAGCTCGTTCGCTCGGAAGTCCCCTGCATCGGAGTCGATCTCGATCTGACAGGCCCCATCACCGGCTACGTGATATCCGACAACGTCGAGGGCGCCAAGATGGCGATTCGTCACCTCTACGAGCTCGGGCGGCGCAAGATTGCCACCATCGCAGGCATAACCTATACGCGCCCCGGCCACGACCGCTTAATCGGATACCAAGAGCAGATCGACGAGCTCGGCTCGAGTCAGCACTCCGAGTACGTTCAAAGCGGCGATTTCTGCGAACCGTCGGGGTTCACAGCAATGGAACGCCTGATCGCCCTCGACAATCCACCCGACGCCGTCTTCTGCGCCAGCGACACGATGGCCGTAGGCGCAATCGGAGCAGCCAAGGCCGCAGGCGTGAAGGTGCCCGAGGACATTGCCATCGTTGGTTTCGACGATGCGCCCATCGCGGCCGCCTTCAGCCCGACCATCACCACCATCCGCCAAGACAAGGTCGGGCTCGGGACAGCGGCCGGCGAGCAGGTGATGGCGTTGATCGACGACCCGAAGGCCACTCCCCCCATGCTGACCCTGCCTGTCGAGCTCGTTGTCCGCGAGTCGTCAGGCGGAAGCGCGATCTGAGAGCGCACTCCACCCGGTCGCACGTCCCTACTGGAATGGGCCTCAAGAGCACGTCTCAAATGAAGCGCTCAACCGCCTGGCCGTGCTCGGCGGCGCGCTGCTCCTACTCATAGGGCCCATAGCCCCGGCTACGAACGCGACACTGCTTTCTAAGCTCGGCTGGTCGCCAATTGAAACGAGCCCTAAATGCCTTGCCCCTCGAAATAGCTCGCAACCCTCTGTGGCTCTCGGGCGGTATCGAGCAGATCTCTTACGGTCTTGACCAGATCGCCAGGAGAGAACGGCTTACTGAGAAAGGCGGCCTTGCCGACGGTTCTCGCGAGGAGGTCACTCACAATATCCTCTTCACCGGAACCCGACATGCAGATCAGCTTCAGATCGCTTCGCTCTTCGAGAGCGCGCCGCCCGAGTTCGACCCCATTCAGACCACCTGGAAGCGTGACGTCGGTGAGGAGGAGATCGACCTTCTCACAGTCGCTCAAGATCTCCAGCCCTTCCTCCCCAGTCGCGGCCTCGATGACGCGATAGCCCTCCCTCTCGAGCAGCCGCAACACGAGCCTGCGCACCAAGTCTTCGTCGTCTACCAAGACGATCGTCTTCGCAGCATTCCAGGCGATTTGTTCCATGCGGCACTCTTGGGGGAAATCACAGCGTAGCGCCTATATAGAGGATCGTCTACCCTATTTCCGTCGGGAGAATCCCTCTATCGGCCGCTACACTGACGCCTCTCCAAGGCGCATTCGTCTAGAGACCTAGAACACCGCCCTCTCATCTCGCGTTCTCGGCCGGCCGCTCGTACGCCCGGGCGCGACCGGTCGCCCGAGCGGCCTGGCGCCGCTGGGCGTACTTCGCTCTCCGGGGCCGTGCTGTGCGCACTGTCCCCTCCGGCAAACCACGCCCAGCGGCGCCCCGAGAGCGCGAGAGGCGCCCAGGTTTAGAACCGCTTGGCTTGAATAGCAGCGGCAAGGAGCGGCCGCTACACTGACGCTTCTTCTACACGGCGCATTCGTCTAGAGGCCTAGGACACCGCCCTCTCACGGCGGCGGCACGGGTTCGAATCCCGTATGCGCCTCTCTCGACTTGCTGGCCGCCACGAGCGCCGAGAGGTTCCTCGGCACGCTGATCGCCGCTAGCCCGCTGGGCTAGCGGCTGGGTCGCTTGTCTGGCGCCTTGTAAAGGAGAAACCGCAAGCCTAAATTGTCATATATGGAATACGAGATCACCTGGGGCGGCGACCCTGAGGACGCCAGGGTCACCACTTGGGGCACGGCGACACTCGAGGGGCTCGATGCCTGGGTGCAGGAAGGGCTTTCCGATCCGCACTACCGGCCCGGAATGCACGTCCTCATCGACCATCGTCAGCTCGACTGGAGCAACCTCTCACCCGCAAACGTGCACGAGCGGATCGAACACTTCGCCAGAGCCGCGGGTCGCCTGGATAGCGCTCGCGCCGCCGTCGTGATGCGAGCGCCGGTCGATTTCGGATTAGCGAGGATGGAGCAGGCCTATATCGATCTTCATCCCACGCTGAAGATCGAGATCGGGGTCTTCTTGTCGATCGAGGATGCGCGTGACTGGCTGCGCGAGCGGATAGCAGCAGATGCCAGCTCTCTGATTTCTTGATCGTTCCACGCCGTGAGCCTCGATCTCGAGTGGAGGTATCAGCCCCGCGCCGACCTAAGCGTCGCCGATTCAGCTGTTGGTCGAAGCAGTGTTCGCCTCGAGCTTGGCCGGAGTCAGGTACGAGCCCGAGATCGATCACCAGGTTGAAGGTGTCGGCGTCGTCACAGGCGAGGGAGTGTACGATCACGCGCCTGCGGCCACTAGAAGCTCTAGCAAAACGAAGCACTCAATCGCCTGGCCGCGCTCGGCGGC
>PMXT01000176.1 GCA_003170995.1 Actinomycetota bacterium
CCGCAGTAGATCTCGTCGGCGATCAGAAGCGCGCCGGCCTCGTCACAGCGCCGGCGCAAGGTTTCCAGAAATCCGGCCGGAGGTACACGCGCGCCCGCCCGGCCCTGAACCGGCTCGACGATCACGCAGCCTGCATCCCCGGGGAGCGGCCCGGGATCCTCTCCGTAGGGGAAGCGGAAGACCGGCCCGGGCAGCCAGGCTGCGAAGGGCGCGCGAAAGCGCTCCAGGGCGGTCGCCGCCAGGGCCGCTAGTCCGGTGCCGTGATAGGCGCCCTCGAAGGCGACGATGCCCGGCTTCCCGGTGGCCAAAAGCGCCGTCCTGAGCGCTATTTCGACCGCGTCCTCCCCGCTCAATCCGAGCTTGGCCGGGCGTGGCAGCGCTCGTCGTAGGCGAACGGTGGCCTCGGCCTCGGCCAGGTCGCCAAGCGCGTGCACGACCTTCTGCTCGGCGATCGTCTGCATCACGCGCGGATCGCGGTGACCGAGCGCGGCGACACCGAAGCCGGCCGAGAGATCGATGTACTCGCGTCCCTCGCCGTCGATGACGCGACAACCCTTCGCGTTCGCCCAGATCATCGCTTTCGCATCCCCTGTGCTCGACGCGAGACGTAGGGATACCAATCCTCGCCGTAAGGGATGTAGACGCGCAGCGACTCACCCGCCCGAAGCAGTTCGTTCTCGAGCCCGGGAGCGATTCCGAGCAGGGTCTGAATCTCGTAGTCGTCGCGCTTGCGCCCAGCCAGGGCAAGCAGGCGGCGGCTTTCCCGGATCAGATCGGGGTCGTGCGTGGAGATGCCGATCACGGCTGCGGAGTCCGCCAGCCGCGAGACCGCACGCAGGAATCGTTCGCGCACCTGCCCTTCACTTGCCGCGGCATCCTCGGGCGGGACTTCGTAGCTGCCCTTGCAAATCGAGATCCTGGGAGCGAGCTCGGCCAGCGCCTCGATGTCGCCGAGCGTTCGGCTCGAACGGGCCTGCAGCGCGATGCTGACGTTCTCGTGGCCCTGCTCACGCAGGCGCCGGTACAAACGAAGCGATGCGTCAGTCGCGCTCGAGCTCTCCATGTCGATCAGGACGGAACTCCCCTTCTCGCTCGCGGCGGCAACGAGCGCGCACAGGAGTTCGAAGCAAAGCTCCTCGTCCACGGTGAGCCCGAGCGCCGACAGCTTGACACTCAGCGCCCCGTCGAGCCCGCGCGCCTCGATCTCCTCCAGCGCGCGCCGCTCCTCGGCCGCGATCGCTCGTGCCGGCCTCTCTGTCTCGACATCCTCGCCGAGCAGTCCAAGCGTGACGCGCTTGCCCTCGCCGTTCAGCCGGGCAGCGAGATCGCAGGCGCACTCGAGCGTCTCGCCGCCGATCAGGCGCCGCGCCGACCGGCGCAAGAGCATGCGCCTGGAGCGAGGGCCGAGATGAACGATCGCGTGATCGATCACAGCAGCGATTCTATGAGTCAGACCGCTACTGGCGAAGAGCAGTCCGCTCACTCGTACAGCGTCACTGCCGCCAGGATGACGTACAGGGCCACCAGCGCGACCCCCTCGAACAGCGTCGCCTCGCCGTCACCGGTGATCTGCCAGACGGCGATGGCCGTCAAGAGCAGCGCCACGATGAAGACGGGCGCAATCGAGAAGGTGAGCGCATGCGCGAAGGGGAGCGAGCAGAGGACGAGTAGCGGGAAGAGGAAGACGGCCACCTGCGAGACGGAGTTCTTGATCACCGAGATGGCGAGGTCGTTCTGACGCTTCCAGGCGAGCGTGATGCCGACGACGTTCTCGACCGCGTTACCGGCGATGGCCACGATCACGATCCCGGCGAAGGCGGCGGAGACGCCGAGCCGATCGATCGTCGGACGCAGCTCAGCCACGAACCAGTCCGAGACAAAGGCGGCGCCGACACCAGCGCCGAGCAGCATCGCCACAGCCGATGCAAACCCGATCCTCGCCTGGCCACGTGAGGGCCCGGCGTCGGAGCGCAGGTAGGGAAAGACCCAGGTTAGGTAGACGGCGAGCAGGCAGACGGCGCCGATCACCGAGATCGCCTTGACGTGGTGGGCGGCGCCGCCACCGACTGCAACCGAGACGCCCACGAGCGCGATGATGAAAACGGCAACCAAAAGTAGCGTCGCGGTGTCGTTGGGAAGCCGGCGCCCGAAGCGCATGACCTTGTCTTCGCTCCGGAACGAGCCCGCTACGAGCGAGAGCCCCAATACGAGCAGCGCGTTGGCGAGCACCGAGCCCACCAGCGACATCTGAGCAACCACAACCTCACCGGCCGAGAGAGCGAAGATCACGACGAAGAACTCGGGCAGGTTCCCCAGCGTCGACTGCAGCACGCCAGTCACGGCCGGTCCGAATCGCTCCCCCACCTGCTCGGTGGCGAACGACACCGTCCAAGCCAGGCCGGCAAGTGCGACCGCCGCTACGGCGAAGGAAAGCACCGCCGAGGCGCCCGAGTAATGGAGGGCGCCCGCGGCTATCGAGGCGAGCGCAACGAGAGCGAGCGCCGAGACTTCGAACCGCCGAAGCCCCGTCTTTTTACGATTCGCCGGCACGAGGCGATGCTACGCAGCGGACCCGACGACCTCACTCGCCGCGGCGCAAGCCGAGCGTCACGCGAACGCCGACTAGCCGAGCTCGGGCAGTGCGCGCCTGATGCCGCGAACGCCCTGGGCGATCCGCTGCTCGTTCTCGATCAGAGCGAAGCGAACGTGCTCGTCGCCACCGGTGCCAAAGCCGGAGCCGGGACTGACCGCCACGTCCGCCTCCTTCATCAGCTTGAACGCGAACTCGAGCGAGCCGAGGCTCTTGTAGGGCTCCGGAATCTTGGCCCAGACGAACATCGAGCCGCGCGGCTTGGTGATCTCCCAGCCGATCCGGTTCAGCCCGTCGCAGAGCGTGTCGCGCCGCGATTGATAGATCGCACAGAGCTCTTTCGGGTAGTTGGGCGCCTCGTTCATGACCACGATCGAAGCGATCTGAATCGGCTGAAAGGTGCCGTAGTCGAGGTAGGACTTGAACCGTGCCAGAGCGGCGACTATCTCGGCATTTCCGAGCAGGAAGCCGACACGCCAGCCGGCCATTGAAAACGACTTGGTCAGCGTATAGAGCTCGACGCCCACCTCGTCCCCACCCTCCACCTGGAAGAGTGAGGGCGGCTCGTAGCCGTCGAAAGCGAGGTCGGCGTAAGCGAAGTCGTGTACCAGCACGACCTCCTTCTCACGCGCGAAAGCAACCGCCTTCTGCATGAAATCGAGATCGACCGAGAGCGTCGTCGGGTTGTGCGGGAAGGAGAAGATGATCACCCGTGGCCGCGGACGAGCCTTCTCGAACGCCTCGACCATGTTGCCGAAGAGATCGTCGCCCTCTCGCATCGCCATATCGAAGACGGCTGCACCGGCGAAGATGGGCGCGAAGCGGTGGATCGGGTAGGTCGGAGTCGGAACGACCGCCGTATCGCCCGGCCCGAGCAGCACCCACATCAGATGCGAGAGGCCTTCCTTGGCGCCGATCGTGCTGATCGCCTGCGTCTCGGGATCGAGCACCACACCGAACTTGCGCTCGTAGAGGTCGCAGACGGCCTTGCGCAAGCGCGGAATACCGCGGCTCTGCGAATAGCGGTGGTTGCGCCCGATCTCGGCCGCTTCCTTCAGCTTGTCGACCGCGAGCGGGTGCGAGGGAAGGTCGGGGTTCCCGAAGCCCAGGTCGATCACGTCCTCGCCCGCCTGGCGCAGCTCGAGCTTCAGCGCGTCAGTTTTAGCGAAGGCGTAAGGAGGCAGGTCGACGACCCGCCGAAACTCAAATGCCGACTTCGTTCTCACGCACTGAAGCCTAGCGACCGCGCATGAATCCCTGCCGGGCGGCACTGACGAGCGCCACCGCTTCCGGGAAAAGAACGCGCATCGCGTCACGCATCGAGGTCGCCTGCTCGTCGATCGACCCCGGCGCCTGTATCTGCGACAGCGCCGCGGCGGTCAGCTCCACGGCGGTGTTGAGCGTCAGCGTCGCGAATTGCTCGCGCTGCTGCTCGGCAAGTGCCTCTGTCTGCTTCTCTGTGAACTCCTGCAGCTGGCGCATGAGCTCCTCGGGGTCGCCCCCGAACGG
>PMXT01000057.1 GCA_003170995.1 Actinomycetota bacterium
GGATTTGTTGACCGCGCCAAGGCGGCGGCCGGGACGGCTTCCACGAAGGCCCGCGAGGGCGTCGAGGATATGAAAACGAAACGTGAGCTCGGAGAGACTTATGACAGCCTCGGCAAGCTCGCCTTCGATCTGGCCGAGAGCGGGGAGATTTCAAACGAGAAGATCACACCTCTGGTCGAGAAGATCAAGACGCTCAAGGTCGAGCTCGAGGCCTGAGAACGTAGCTTCCTAGGGCGCCGGGCTTCTCGCCGGCGCCCCGGAGAGCCGGCGATTCGCCGCTAGCCGCGCCACTTCCTCGTCTCCACGATCAGTGGCCCAGGCCAAGCTGAACCGCCTTGACCACCAAGAGCACGATCGTGGTCAGGACGTAAACCCACATCGAGCGCATCGCCAATCGTCGCTTACGCGACCAGACGGGCTTCTCGAGCAAGGCGAGCGGGGGCATGGTCCAGGTTTCTCTCTCGCCGGTGGCGAGAGGTTGCGCGGGCTCTCGCCGGCGGCGAGAGAAGAGCGCCGTCGCGCCGAGGAGACCGAGGCCGACCGCTAACGCGCTGCCCAACACGATCGCGAGGATCAAGACATTTATCGAAGGCACGGCGGTTGTCGCGACCAGGATGCCCGAGAGTACGAAAAGGACACCGACGATGACGCTGGCGAGCACGTTGAGCCAGGTCTTGTTGACCCAAGGCCCAAGCACCTGCTCGTCGTTGCAGAGCATGATCAGGAAGATGGTTACGCTCGGTAGGAGTACGCCCGCGAGCGCTTGGACGGCAACGGTGACGAGCCCGAGTGGAGCGCGCGGGATGAGGACGATGCCTGCGGCAAGCAACGTCAGGCCTGAGAAGCCGAGGTAGAAGAGCTTTGCCTCTCTGAAAGAGCGGTTGAGCGAGTGACGCGTTCCGAAGGCGTCGCCGAGCGCATAAGAGGTCGCGAGCGTAACCGCCTGCGCGCCTATGATCGAGGCGCTGAGCAGGACGATCGCAAAGAGGACGGCAGCCGGCCGGCCGATCGTATGAGCGAGACCCGTCGCCACCGCGTGAGCGTCCTTGAAGTGACCATGGCGCGGAGTTCCCTCGAAGGCGAAGGCGGTTGTGATCATCAAGGCGGCGGCACCTACGACGACGAAGATGGCCCCAATGATCGTGTCGGCGCGCTCATAGTTGATCCAGCGCGTCGTTATCCGCTTGTCGATCACGTTCGACTGCTGGAAGAAGAGCTGCCAGGGTGCAACTGTCGTTCCGACGATGGCGATGATGATGAGAGCCGAAGTCGAGTTGACGCCACCCTTTACGCTGGGAGCCAAGAAGCCGTGCAAGACGGGGCCGGCGTGCGGGTGGCTGAGCACGGCAAGCGGAATGACGATCAGGCTGACAACGATGAAGACGTACATGAAGCGCTCCCAGTGCTGGAAGCTGCCCGTTAACGTCATCGCCAACAGGCCCAGAGCGGCGATCGGGACGACGATGTAGCGGTTTGCGCCCAAGTATTCGAGCGCCAAGGTGATACCGATGAACTCCGTCAGAATGGTCAGGAAGTTGAGCACGAAGAGCGCCCCCACCGAGTAGGCGCCCCATGAGCGGCCGAAGCGCTCGAAGACGAGTCGAGCGTGCCCGACGCCTGTGACGGCGCCAAGCCGCACGACCATCTCTTGATTGACGATCACGACGACGACCAGCAGAGCGAGAACCCACAACAGGCTGGTGCCGTAGTTCTGCCCGGCCTGTGCGTAGGTCGAGACGCCGCCGGCGTCGTTGTCGCCAACCATCACGATTAGGCCGGGGCCCATGATCGCTAGCAGAGCCTTGAACCGGCCGCGCCAGGAGTGACGAGGCGGTAGCTCACCCTGACGAATCGTGCCCAGCGCGCCCTTGATATCGCCGAACCGCGCCTCGTCGGACTGGACTGAGGCGTCCACCGGGCGCACTGAACGCGCAGGAGTCTTCCTCTTGGCCAACTGCTGTACCTCCTCCGGCCTCGAAAGCCGGTCACGCGTGCGCCTCGCGCACGCCCGGGAGGTCAGCGATGCGTTTCGCTCACCGTGCCTGTGGGGCGCGCGCGGAGATGCTACTCGATGGGTCGTCGGATTCCACGGAAACCTCCACGCGAACTACCTGAGCCGCCCGGACTCTACCAGCCCTAGAGCCTATTCCACTAGGTCTGCACGCCCGACGCGGTCGATCCGCGGCGTCAGCAGCCGGAGGACCGTTCTACGCACTACCAGTGCGTCTTCACGGCCCTCCACCCACTGGCATCCACGGCTTGACCCCCCCAACGCACATCCCTACCGAAATAGGCTCTCGGGGGCCCCAATCGAGCACCGCGTCAGTCGTTGCTGAAAGCGCTGAAGCGCCGCCGCCAATCCTCTGGGAAGAGCGACTCGAGCACGTCGTCGACGGCAATCACTCCGATTACGTGCTCTTCCTCGTCCACTACCGGCAGTGCGGTGAGGTTGAAGTCGGTCAGCTCGCGCGCCACCTCGGGTAGATCGGCGTCGGGGTGCAGACTCACCGGGCGGCGCTGGACAATGTCTGCGAGCCGTGTCTCTGGGTCGGCGCGCACGAGAGCCGCGACGGCGAGCGCACCGGAAAGCTGCTTCTTGCTGTCGTGCGTGAAGA
>PMXT01000068.1:0-14546 GCA_003170995.1 Actinomycetota bacterium
ACCGCGCAGGTGGCCGGGCTCAGGTAGCCGTCAGGGATGTGCATGGCCCTCGCTCTCCGCCAGGCAGTTGGGACAGAGCCCGACGAGCGGGAAGTGGGTAAAGCGAGCCTCGTAGCCGAACTGCTCACGCACCTGCGCGCGGATCCCATCTAGCTCCTCGCGCGCGACCGAGCGAACGGCGTGGCAGGACTCGCAGGCGAGGTACTCGTGCTCGGGAGCGGCCAGCGCGTAGAGACCAGGCCCGTGACCGAGATGGACGTGGCGGACGAGTCCGACCTCCTCCAGCGTCTCGAGGTTGCGGTAGACCGAGGCCAGGTCGGAGCGCGGCAGCCGTCCTTCCAGGCCCTCGGCGATGCGCTCGGCCGAAAGAGGCCCCTCGGCGCCGTAAAGCGCCTCGAGCACGAGCCTACGGGCGGCGGAGACTCTCAGCCCGCGCTCGCGCAGAGCTTCGACGGCCGCCTCGACGTTGGCGGCGGTTAGGGCCGGGCTGCGGTGGGTGGTTGTCAACTCGATCTCCTCCGTTTACACGGTAACTGCGAATGAGTCGCAAAAACTAACTACTCGCGTCTCGAGCTGCGCCGGGTGCCGTTCCGACCTTGCTCGCTGCTAACCTCGCTGCCTCGTGAAAAGGCGTCGGCGCACTCTCCTCCTGGCTCTCCTGGCGACACTTACGCTTGCCTCGACCTGTACGGCAGCGAGCCCGCTCGGACGCGGCGCCTCCTACCTGCTCGCCCGCCAGCAGGCCGATGGCGGCTTCGCCGAGCCGGGCGCCTCCTCGAGCGCCGGCCTGACGTTCTGGGTCGTGCTCGGGCTCAAGGCCGGCGGCCGCGCGCCCGCAGACGCCCAGGGCGCCGTCGACTACCTGGCCGCGGCCAAGACGCCGCAGGCGACCGACCTCGAGCTACGGCTACTCGCTGAAGTTGCGCTCGCCCACGACACCACCCAGCTCGCGGATGCGATCGAGCAGCTTCGCCGTTCGAGCGGACGAATCGGCCCAGCCCTCAACTCGACCTACTGGGGGGCAATCGCGCTGAAGGCAGCCGGGCGCAAGCCCGGCAAGACGACCGTGCGCTACATCCTGCGCGCCCAGAGAAAGAGCGGCGGCTGGAGCTGGAGCCCACACGCCGCCGCCGACGCCGGCGACACCGCCGCGGCGATCCAGGCCCTACGCGCCAGCGGCACGAGCGCCCGCTCGGCGGCAATCAAGCGAGGCGTCCGCTTCCTGCGCCGCTGCCAGAACAAGGACGGCGGCTTCGCCGTCTCGCCCGGCGTCGCCTCCGACGCCCAGTCAACCGCCTGGGCAATCCAGGCCCTCCTCGCCGCCCGCAGCGAGCCCGGCAAGGCGGCGTTCCGCTACCTGAAGAAGCTCCAGCGCCGCGAGGGCAGCTTCCGCTACAGCGCCCGCTACGTCACCACCCCGGCCTGGGTGACGGCACAGGCTCTGTGCGCGCTGGCACGTAAGCCGTTTCCGTTCTAGGGACTGGACATCGTGCCGTTTCTCACGGCCAGCCATCGCTCGGCCGAGGCTAGATACGGATCCCACGGGTCGACAAACGGGCGGGCGACGACGATCGCCTCCCAGGCCGACTGAACGTCGTAACCCCAAGAGCGCAGAACTCCATACAGGAGGTGCGGCGAGCGCTTCAATCCCGCCGCGCAGAAAAGAAGCGTCGAGACGCCACGCCGCGTATCGTCAAGCGCCGCCGCTACGGCATCAAAGGCGAAATCCGGCAGGTCGATGTTGGTGTCCTCGACTCCGTCTATCCGTACGTAGCGCGCTCCCGAGCTCGTAATCGCCTCCTCGTCCGGCCGCCAGACATACGGAGCATTCCCGGCCACATCTACGAAAACCTCGATGCCCGAGCCGACGAGCTCGGTGAACCGCCCGTCGTTGCGCAGGTGGCCAGAGAGAAAGACGGAAGTGCCCGGGATCTTTCCAACCGACCAGACGATCGGATCAGGAGTGCTCGCCACGGCCGGGCCGCAGCGCGAGCAAGCAACATCGGGCGGCGACCACCAGCGAGAGCCGCAGGCACAGTCAAAGGCGACGGGCATACCCCCGACTCTACTTGTCGCCCAGGCGCCGTCTTCTCCGACCGACACGGCGGGCGCAGACCGAGGGATAGTGCTTCGCGCGGCCCGAAGAACAGAGCGCGGCCAACGGCATGACGCTAGCACTCGAGCTGGCCGAAGAATCGATGCGGGCGCGCGAGATCCAGACCCCCTCGGCAGGCACGCTCAAGACATTCCTTCTCACACCGAGCCCTGTTGTGACGACGCGCAAAGCGGCTAACGGAACGGCGACCTACTTTCGCTCGGTCTTTTCGCTCGGTAGGCGGACATCACGTAGCTACCGAAGCGACGCAGTAGAGCTCGTCAGTCGTGCCGGACTCTTGTTTGACCCAGGTCTTGCCGCCGTCGCCGGTCGCAAGGATCGTGCCGAGGTCGCCGACAACCCAGGCGTGCCTCGCGTTGACGGCGACCACTCTGCGAACCTCGATGTAACCGGTATAGCCGACTTTCGAGCGTGGGGCCTTGGCATACGCACCCCAATTGCGACCGCCGTTTGATGTCGCAAGTACGCCGCCGCCGCCTATGAACCACCCGTGCGATAGATCGGCGAAGGAGACGCTCCAACCAGAAAGGCCATATTGTTCTCTCCAGGTCTTGCCGCCGTTTGTCGTGGCGAAGATGCCGGCTCCGGTAACCCAACCGTGAGAAGCATCGACGAACGTGACGTCGGATAGCGAATCGCTGGTCGGCGACCTCTGCCTTGTCCAATGTGCGCCACCATCCGACGTCGCGACAATAACGCCGTTGTTGCCAACGGCCCAGCCGTGCAAGTCGTCTGCGAACGTGACCCCCGTGAGATCATCGACTGTCCCTGAGCTTTGTGCTTTCCACAGATGCCCGCCGTCGGTCGTAGCGACGACGGCTCCCTTCGGGCCCACGGCCCAGCCGTGTTCTAGATCCGCGAAGTCAATATCGGAGAAGCCGGACAGAGAGGCCGAGCGGCCCGTTTTCGCGTATTTCTGCCAGCTCGTGCCGCCGTCGGAGGTGAAGTAGGCGTCATCGCCCACTATCCAGCCGTGCGAGGCGTCGCTAAAGGAAATGCCACATGAGTAAGCATCCCAGGTGAGCCGCTTCTGCCTCGTCCAGATCTTGCCGCCGTTCGAGGTGTAGAGGATGTCGCGGCTACCGACGGCCCATCCCCGCGTGGAGTCCTTCTTGCCGCCGCAGCCCGCGAAAAGCGCCGGCATCGAAGCGAGAAGCGCGAGAGAAAGCAAGAGGAGGAACTGGTGTCTCACCTTCATCCGAAGTGACCGCAGTCTACGGCGCCGACTTCTTCCCCGCCTCGAGGACGATTCGCGCATTCTTGCCCCAGCGTCCGTAGGAATCAAGCGATTGGAGCATAAGGATGACGCGGGTCTTCGGCTGGATGCGCCCGACTCAGCCGGGGCTCGGCAGACAGAGATCTGTATCGCGCCGATAAACGCTCGATAAAAGCGCGAATCATCACTTCAATCGCACCTTTTTCTTCACCGTCCCGGAATAGATGTTGTTGCTACCGACCGATACTGCCGTCACGTATTTCACGCGGCGGACAGCCGACGTCCTCAGGAGCACCGTCAGGCGACGACCCATCTTTGCCTTCTCCTTCTTCGAGACCAGACGCTTGTTGGCCCCCCAGAGTTCGATCACAGTTCTCTTCGCTCCGGCGACGAACCTCACCTTCAAGCCGTGCAGCCGGCTGAAGCCGACTTGTCTTCTATATTGCGTCCATGCCGCATCGCCGCCTGCTTTCGATCGCGCTTCTCGTTGCAGCCGCTGTCGCCGGATCGTTCGCGCTTGCGAGCTGCGGCTCGGGGAACGGACGGGGCGAGAAGGTGATGGACGCCCGTTCATTCGAAAGCTCCGTTCTCTACGAATTCACGATGGCCGCGTCCAATCAAGGGGAGACAACGCTTGTCTGGGTACAAGATGGCCAACTGGAGACGAGCGACCTCCCGCCCAACTCTTGGAGCTGGTCGAAACCAGAGGTCGTCGCATCTTCGATCTTTGCGGGGGGTCAAGTGCCCGCTCCCGTTGCCGCCGCCTACGACAGCTCAGGGAGACTGCTCGTCGCCTGGACGACCCTCATTGGGAATGTTCATGAACGTCGCCACCCTGGAATCGGAATTATGGAGCGGCTTCGTGCGGCAAACGGGAAATGGCAACCCGCCCGCCTCATCGCCCAGCTGCCGAAGAAAGGCGTTCAGGATGTCGGCGCTGCGGGCCTCACGCTCGCCGGCGGCAAGAACGGCTTCGCGCTTGGCTGGTACGAATACATCGGAGTGGGAAATCCAAACGTCTCGGGCTTTCGCATCCTACAAGGGGAGAAGTGGCTGCCCCCGGTAGTCGTGGGGGCCGAGGGATCGCCAGTTCAGGTGGAGCTCTTCGACAAGGGACAACCTCAGGCGCTCTGGACGCTGCCGATCGAGAAGAAGCTGATGTACGCCTCGCTTCGTCCGGATGGAAAGCTCGGCAAGCCGCGAGTCCTCGCCGACGCCGATTCCTTCCTGACTGCTTCTTCCGACTCGAACCAGACTGTCGCCGCCTGGAGCTACAAGAACGAGACCTGGGCCTCGGTCTGGAACGGGCATCGGTGGGCGTCGCCGAAGCGCCTCGGAAACAACGCCTCTTCAATTGGGGACTTCTCGCCGATCACGGCGGCAATCGTCGGAGGACGCAGTGTGGTCGCCTGGCGCACGGGCGACTTCTCCGGCGGTGCTTCCTACTCGCTCTGGCAGAAGGGCGGTTGGAGAAAGGGCTCCAGATCGTTTCCGATAAGCGGTAGCTTCGGGCCGGAGGACTTGGAGGCATTCGCGTTCCCCTCGGGAGAGATCACCCTCGTCGGAATCAACTCCTACACGCTCGAGGCGATTCATCTCTCTCCGTCCGGCAGAACAAAGATCACCCAGATCTCGATCAAACCGAGAAACGGGACCAATATCCTTGGTTCGGCAAGCGGCGGAGATGCAGCTGCTCTTGTCTGGGAAACGGACCTCGGCTGGAACCCAGGCGAAGATCAGCACCTCTTCGCCTGGGTGTATCGGCGGTAGTGCGTCGAGGATCTGCTCCGCTAGATCCGGGTTACCAACATGTCAGCGCACTCGCCGAGCCACAGGCAGCGAATCGAACCCGTATCGCCCGAGGGAAACTAGTCGGATCGACTTGATCTGAACGCTCCGCACAATGTTGATCAAGAGCTTCTTCTTTGCGCCTGGTTTGACTCTGACCGTTCGGACCCAGACTCGCCTGCCCGATGTTGAGTAGACAGTGACGAGGGTCTTCTTCACCTTCGTTTTGAAACTGATCGTGAGTCCTTTCGAGGTTCTGCGCAAAAAGAGGATGCCTGGCTTTGAAGGTCGGGTGGCAGAGGCCGGGCTCGAGGCCGTATTTCCCGTTCCGTAGGAGGTGAGAGATACGGACTGGGGTCGCCTTCCAGCGAGAAAGACGCGAATCTGCTTCTTCTTCCCTTTCCGCGTCTTCAGGCTGAAGGATACGATCGGGCTCCCCTTCTTCCCCGCGACATCGATCTCGGTCTTCGAAGCGGTTGCCTTGAAACGGATACTGAGACTCTTTCTCGTCTCGGTGAGCGAGAGGATGCGAGGGCTGCCCGGACGAACGAGAACGGTGCTCGGGCGCTCGATCGTGTTGCCGATGTGCAGCTCCGCGCTCGGAACGCCGTCGCTCGAGTCCTTGCCGACCGTCAGCTCGACCCGGCCACCGTCCTCCAATCCCGCGTTCTTGAAGAGTACCTCGGCTGTGCCTCCGTCGGAGGTGGCGAGACGGACACCGAGATCAGTGCCACTCGGAGCCGTTCCGAAAAGGCTCGCCGAGTCGCCGGGCTCAAGCGGCGATCCCCCCACCACTTGGGCATAGCCGGGACCTGATGCCGAAGCTGATCCTGATGTGTTCAGGCTCATCCCGAAGGTGCCGCCGGTACTCTCGGATCCTGTCTCGTTCAGCTCGTTCTCGTTGCAGGCGAGCCGGGCGAGAGTTTCCTAGTCACCGATACCTCGGCACCTTTCGCCGAACCGGCGTCGAATCCATGTTGCCGGGGTTGATGGAAACGGCGACGAGGTAGCGAGCCTTCGCCCGGGCCTTGAGCTTGAGAAGCGCGGTCTTCCTGTGACCGGCCTTGGTCTTGAAAGTGTGTCCGCGGATAAGCTTGTTCTTCGAGTAGATCTGGAGGGTCGTCTTCGGCGCCCTTGCGAGGAAGCGCACCCTCAGGACACTAGCGAGACGTTTGACCTTGAGGATGCGAGGAGCCCTCGGGGTGGTGAAGATGCGAGAGGGCTTGAAGGTGCCCTTGGGCGTGCTCAGCGTGACCGAGGGGATGCCGCCTGTTCCTGCGCTCACCTTCGCGGTCGCTCTTCCGCCCTGCTCGATTCCGATCTCCTTGAAGAGCATGTCCGATTCCGTTCCGCCCTTGGGCTTCACCCTGAGCGAGAGCTCGGTCGCCTTGGGAGCCGTTCCGGCAACGGTGAGACTGACTCCGGGCCTGAGCGGCGATCCGACCGCCTGGGCCACTCCAGGCGAGGAGTCCGTCCTGATCCCGGAGGGGGCCTCGATGATGAATGTCCCGGGAACTCCGGTGTCGGTCTTTCCTGCCTCCTTGGGATCGCAGGCGAGGGCGACCACGAAGGGGCCGAACCAGGAGTCGCAAGAAGACGGAGAAGAGGCCGAGACGGTCTTCTCGACGGTGGATCGCGCCGTTGCCTCCGATCGATTGCGTCCGTACTCGAGGACCACCCGCTCCGGTTGCTGGACCACCCTAGAGGCGGCCGGGGTGCTCTTCAGCGGGATGTACTCCACGGCGTTGTCGACCGAGGCGTTCCGAGGGAGGCTGCGTACTGACACCGGCTGAGACACAGGAGCTCTTCGGCGCTTGACGCCCGGCGAAGAGGGAGAGGACGACTTTCCTTCCGAGCCAGCTCCCGACTGGTCTGAATCCTGGTAGACCCAGGTGTAGAGATCGGTCGAGCTAACCTGGTCGCTCACGTAATTGGAGTGGGTCCAGACGAAGACGGCTCGCGGCCCGGAGGCTCCCACCACCGCCCATGAAGGACTCTCGTTCTCTCCGAGGTCGAACTCCTTCCAAGATGATCCTCTCTGGGCGAAGATCGCGGACTGGAGGGTATCGAGACCTACCTTTACGAATAGCCTCTTCCCTGCCCGCGCCAGGACTGGGTGGGAGCCTTCTCCTACTTTCTCTGTTCGGCGCCCGTGAGCGGTGGGAAGCGAGATCCAGATGACGTCATCGTCATTCGGCCAGGCGACTATCGCCCTGCCATTCTCGTCGGCAATCGCGTTGATGTCGTTGGGTCCGAGTGCATTTCCCGAGGCTGTGGAGTCTCTCGAAACGGAGAGCCGGGAAACGCCCTCCGGTGTGGCCTGCAGGATCTCGCCGTTGTCGGCGCCCCATACGATGGTCGAATCGCGTGCCCCGTGAACCACCGACGTCGCGCCTCCCTCCTCCTGCTTGGTCAGAAGTGCGACCTTCCTCGAGCGATTCAGGCGACCGTTGGACCCGATGGTCGTATAGAGGAGCAGCGCCCGACCGTGCGAGCGGCCCCATAGAAACGCAGCAGGATCGCCCTTTCGATCGAAGGCGAGGTCGTAGCCGAATTCGGCCGGGATGGTGATACGCGTCACGCTCCAACGGGGCTTGCAGCGAACGAGGAAATCGTCCCGATTCGCGTTCGTGTCGTATGCATCGACGATGAAGTCGCAACCCGAAGAGCCGATCGCGTCGGTGTGGTCCCACACTCCGAAGCTGGCCGCATGGGGAAGGGAGGTATGAAGCAGCGGTTTCTCGTCACCCGGACGGCGAACATCGAAGGTGACGCCTCCCCAGACCGCGAGCCTCTCGCCGCGGCCGTTGAATGCGACAGCATCGACACCGTCCCCGCGATCGGGGACCTTTCCCGGGTGCGACCAGCCCTTTCCCGGAGGAGCGTAGCTTTCGAGACTCTCCCGATTGTCGATCCACTCGAGGAGCACCGTTCCGTCCCTGGCCTCCGCGATCGAGGACAACCCTCCTACATCCGACATCTTTCGAAGCTTCCCGCCCGCGACGATCGTCCCTCCGCATCCGGATAGGAAGGCGGCGATCGATAGGGCGCCTAGGAGCGCGGCGACGCGTCTGAGGTACCTGGTACTCATTTCTTCCCCTTCGACACCCAAACAGTGACAGAGTCCCCCTTGAAGAGCGGCGTTCCCGCCTTCGGCTTCGTCTTAATTACGTGGTTGTTCGGAACCTTGAGGTGGTGTTGGATCACCTCGTGCACGGCGAAGCGGAAGCGGTGCTGATCCTCAGTTACGTATATGTAGTCAGGGGCCTCGCCGGTGAGATTGGTCCTTACGTCATTTTCTATGTACACACAGGTCGGAAGCGACTGACCCGGTATTTGCACGCACTTTCGTTTCGGTTTAGCCTCCCAAACCTCGCTGACGACGTTTGGCATCTTGACTCTGACCTTCTCGAACGGTGGCGGGTTTTTAGGGTTGTTTGCCTTATCGCAACCCGGGCTGCCGTAGTCGAAGACCGTTCGGTAACAGTACGGTTGCGATTCGAATAGCCATGGCTCCTCGAACGTATTCGACCGCTCGAATTGTTTCAGGGTTTGGTTTTTTGGTTTAAACTCTTGCCAGTACGGCCCTTGCGGCGATGCCCATTCCACACATTCATTAGTAAAGGGAATGCAATACTTCGTCCATGTCACGCCCCAGTAGCCTCTCCAATCGATCCAGTACGGATATTTCGGTTCGGAAACAGGGTCTGACACACCCTCTAGCTTTACCTTCTTGTCCATTATCGGGAGAACGCAAGGCGATCCCTTCGAACACTGCTTCTTCGTGTTTCGTCCCCACTGCGCGCGACCGTCGAAGCCACCCTCTATCGTGTAACCGAAGTGCGAGGCGTTCTGGTTACAGGAATCTCCTGACCCGAAGCACGGTCGTGGATACATAGCGTGAGTGCCCTTGGCGACGTAGGTGTCGGCGTGAGTTTGTGCTGGAGTAGCCTCCGCTGAGCCGTTGCTCGCTCGCGTGTCTCCCGACCAGAGGAGAACTCCACACTGATATCGATAAAGAGGGCCGTGAGCGGAGTATCCGACCCAGGTAATACCCGTCGGACAGCCTGGGTTTTCTTTATCAGGATCAGGAGGTCCTAGGTTCACGATCATGTGCTCCCAGTCGCCCTCGTGATCGTCGATCCCGCCCCAAACCGGAGAGTTGTAGCGGTAGAAGAACCAGTAGTCGAGGTAGTTATGGACTTGATTATCAGTAGTCTTGTGCTTCGTGAAGTGATAGTAGATCGCAGTACTAGAGCCCTTGTTATGATCGCAGCGCGTCGACCCTTTGGGCTCGTTTGGGCAGGTGTTCATGTTGGGAGCATTACGATCTCCCATCACCTTGACGAAGTATCGATTGTCCTGGTTCTCCGGCGATGATGGATAATCGGAGTCGTTGGTCATTATCCACTTCATCGCCGAAGCCGGAGTGCAAGTTCTCCAGTCTGTAGGATCTTTACAAGCGTCTTTACCATCTTTGGATGCTAGGAGGTCAATATCGCTGTACTTGCTGTGATGTGCCGTTCCAGACCAACAATTCCAACAAGGAGTTGCCCAGAAAGTACCGATTTGATGGCTCTCAATCTTGTGCGACGGATTCTTGTGCGACGGATAATACTCGTGCAAGAACTTGTCCACGTTGAGCGGCCGCCACGGCTCGCTCGCGTCGAACATCACGAATGGCCGGTACTTCAGCGCGAGCTTCTTGTGACTATCGACAAAGATGGCCGCCCCTTCGCAACTGGCCAGATCGCTGTTTCCACGATCGACCTCGACGTAGTCGGGCAGCGAGTCCCCCGAAGCCGAGGCGATCGCCTCGAAGACGAGCTCTGCTGAATCACCCTTACCAAGTTGGTGCGCGGAGCTCCACTTCAACACTCGTCGTCCGGTGGCATCCCGTGGTGAGATATCGGGCTTGCTCGAGGTGAGACCGCTGGTCGAGTTCGAGACGTACTCGAATCTCGGGGGAAGCTGGTCGTAAACCCGGTCGAAGCTGACCGCTGCGCCCGTGAAGTTTTTGATCTTGACCGTGTACTTGACATGTTCGCCCGGAGTAGCCATATCGCGGTCGGCGGTAACCGTCACCGCCAACTGGGACAAGACCTGGACTGCTGCGCTCTTCGTCAGGGGCGTGATCGGAATCCCGCTCGACGTTGCGGACGCGCCGCTGTAGTACGTGCCAGGCGCGATCGCCGAGCCGGTACCGATGCTTATCGTCCCGGTTCCTCCGGCAGGGAGATTGACGAGGCCCGACCATTCGAGCGTTCGGCTGTCGACAACCGGCGAGACACTCGGCCCTCCCTGAATCGAGCTCTGGTCGTAGGTGAATCCGCTTGGAAGATCCAGGCTCAGGTGGTCGAGAAGTCTCGGTGTCGGGGTCGTGTTCGTTGCCGTCAGCGTGTAGGTGACCTGTTCTCCAGGAGAGACGACGGCCGGCGACGCCGAGAGCTGCAGAGCAATGCCGCCAAGATTCCCTTCCGATCCGCCGCCCTGCCCCGAAGAGCCGGGGATGCTCAGCGGATTGGAGGTCGCAGTCGTTGAGCCTCCGGCGTTGGTGGCCGTCACCGATACCCTGAGCGCGTCACCGGCATCGTCATCGACGACCGTGTAGCTGGAAGTCGTGGCGCTCTGGATCGGCGAGCAGCTCGATCCTGCCGTGTCGCAGCGATGCCATTGATACGAGTAGCTCATCGGCGTCGAGCCTGACCAGGTGCCGGTCGAGGCGATCAGGCTCTGGCCGACGGCCGCGGTTCCGGATATCGCGGGAAGGGCGGTGTTTACCGGCTTGACGGCGGCCACCGGATCGGTCGGATCCGACTGGGCGCTGGTGGAGCCGGCCGAGTTCGAGGCGGTCACCTGGACGCGGATCTCGTGCCCGACGTCGGCGTTCGTCAGGACGTAGGTCGAGCCGGTGGCGCCCGAGATATCCGAGCAACTGGCTCCAGCGGAGTCGCAGCGGAGCCACTGATAGGCATAGGAGATAGGCGCCGACCCCGACCAGCTGCCGCTCGAGGCCGTCAGCTTCTGTCCTACGTCGGCCGTGCCGCTGATCGTCGGTAGGACGGTGTTCGAAGGTGGAGTCGGTACGACAACGGTCTGGGCCGAGGTAGCACTTGCAGACCCGGCGGCGTTCGTCGCCGTGACCTGAAGCCGGATCGTGTGGCCGATGTCACTGCCCGTGAGCAGGTAGGTCACGCTCGTCGCGCTCGAGATGTTCGAGCAGTTGCTGCCGGCGGAGTCGCAGCGGCGCCACTGGTAGGCGTAAGTGATCGGAGTCGTACCGCTCCAGCTGCCGCTCGAACCGGTCAGCTTTTGGCCATCATTAACCGTGCCGCTGATCGTCGGCAGAGCCGTATTGGAGGGCTTGGTCGCCTCCGTCTCCACGGTCGCGGCCGATGTCGCGCTCGCAGAGCCGGCGCTGTTTGTCGCCGTGACCTGCAGCCGGATCGTCGAGCCGATGTCGTCGCTCGTGGCCTGGTAGGTGTTTCCGGTGGCGCCTGAGATGTCCAGACAGTTGTCGCCGTCGGAATCGCAGCGGCGCCACTGATAGGCGTAGGCGAAGGGCGGAGTGCCGTCCCAGGTGCCGTTCGTGCCGGTGAGGATCTGACCGTCTGCGACCTTGCCGCTGATCGTCGGCACTGCCGTGTTCGACGGTGGTGCGGCCAGTACGAGAGCCGTCGCGCGGGAGGTTGCAATCGCAGTTCCGGCTGTGTTCGTCGCGGTCACGTCGAGCTCGATCTTGTGGCCAACGTCGTCGTGCGTGAGCAGGTAGGAGGAGCCCGTTGCACCCGGGATGTCAGTACAGCCGCCAGAACTCTGGTAACGGAAGGTGGGCGGGCTCGAATTGCAGCGGCGCCACTGGTAGGTGAAGGCGAGCGGCTCGGTGCCGGCCCAGGTGCCGTCCGTGCCGGTCAGGGTTTCTTCATCCCGAGCTATCCCGCTGATCACAGGTCGGTCGGTGTTCGAAGGCGGAGCGGCCACTACGACGTCTGTTGGCTCCGATATCGCGCTCGCCGAGCCCCCATCGTTCGTCGCCGTGACCTGGAGCTCGATCGTCGAGCCGATGTCGTCGCTTGTGAGCAGGTAGGTCGCGCCTGTCGCACTGTCGATTTCCGAGCAGCCGGAGACGTCCATGGCGGCCATGGCCATTTCGCCGCCTCCCCCGCCGGAGCTACAGCGCAGCCACTGGTAGGCGAAGGCGAGGGGCGCGGTGCCCATCCAGCTGCCATCCGTACCGCTTAGGGTTTCTTCATCCCGAGCTATTCCGCTGATCGTCGGCAGGTCGGTGTTCAAAGGCGGCGCAGCCAGTACGACGTCTGTTGGCTCCGATATCGCGCTCGCCGAGCCGTAATCGTTCATCGCCGTGACCTGAAGCTCGATCGTCGAGCCGACATCGTCGCTCGTGAGCAGATAGGTCGAGCCTGTTGCGCCGCCGATTTCCGAGCAGCCGGAGACGTCCATGGCCGCCATGGCCGTGAAGACGCCTCCCCCACCGGAGCTGCAACGCAGCCACTGGTAGGTGAAGGCGAGAGGCTCGGTGCCTACCCAGCTGCCATCCGTGCCGGTCAGGGTTTCTTCATCCCGAGCCGTACCGCTGATCGTCGGTAGAGCCGTGTTCGAAGGCGGAGCGTCGCAATCTGTAGCCGTCGGCCCCTGAGTGAGCTGGCAGTTGACCCAGTTGGTCGTCTCCTGGTTGGAGCCGATCACGGCGCGGGCGGCATCCAGATCCCAACTGAGCTTAGTGACTTGCGAGGCGCTGTAGTCGGGGTTGTCGAGCTCGGCGTATGGTCGCGGGGAACTCACCGAGACGGGGTCGTTCGGGATCGCCGAGCCGTCCATCCAGCGCGCGTACCAGGTGGGAGAGGGAGGCCATTGGCCGTTCCATCCGCCGGGATCGCAGGCGAAATGACCTCCTGAGCTATCAGACGGATACGGCCCGAACCACACGTAGGTGTCAGGGGTTTCGCACCAGTAGTGCGAAGGCCAGGATGAGACGTTCCCCTTGTCCAGCGCCTGGAGTCTCTGCGACATGCTGTCCCAGATCGCTTGGCCTATTCCGTAGTTATCGACTCCACCGAACAGCAAGCCCGCAACGTAGGTGTCGTAAAAGGACGACTCGTCGGTTCCCCGGAAGGTGAGCGCCCAGATCGGCTGGCCGTCGTTCACGGTCGTGCTGAAACTCGCGCCCGACCATTGCTCGGAGGGTGGTGTTTGGGTGTGGAGACCCAGGTGACCGTTTGGATCGTACTTCCAGTACGCATAGCCCGGCTGGCCGTGGCCGGTGGTGAAGGGCGCGACCGTGCCGAGGCCCGTACCCATGGTGATCGCGTAGACCGGATAGTCGCTCTGACCGGAGTCTGAGACGGCCCAGCGCCAGTTGTCCGCCGTATCGGTCTTGATGGAGAGCTGCCCAGGCCCAGAGTCGAGCCAGTAAGGGGATAAGGTTTTGGGGTCGGGCAGGCCGGCTTCGATCGCCGCCAACCTGGCGTCGCCGAGCCCGTCTTGGATGCTCTGGATCGCGCCAGTCTCCGCATCCTGCCAGGCCGCCTGGTCCTGCACGAGCTGGAGTAGCTTGCTCGCATAGGCTGGGTCCAGGTAGGGCGCGACCGTTCCGTTGGAGGCGCTCGAACCGGCCGAGGCGCTCGAGAGAAGACACGCAAAGACGAAAAGGCCGGCCACGATCGCAAGCGGCAGGCGGAGGCGGCGGGCGGCGCGCATTGGTGGACTTTAGTCAACTCTTTCTGTTGGGGGAGTCGCCGAATACCGAGATTCGGCTGACGGAACTTAGGAGCGAGCGTGCTAGAAGTCAAGCGACCACAAACCGCGGAACGTTCTCCGCCACGGTCGAATCGTCAAACGAGAAAGTGAGAGGCGCCGAGCGCCGGTGCTCGGCGCCTCTCACTTTCTCGGGACGCCAAACCGCCGCGGCCGGCATGGCAGACGCGACTCACTAGACGTCGTCCTCAACCACTCACCCCGAACTCCGCCCACGACCGCGGCCAACTCGCCCTGCTTGCGGGAGCAGGCAAGACAACGCGCCGGAGGCGCGGTGGCTCGCTCGAAATGCACACCACCGGAAATCGTCATGCTCCCCGGAAGGGGAGCGGACTTTCGTCGGCTACGTGCAGTTGCGAAGCGCTTGCGCTTCGGGCAGGCGCTCGAGCCGCTTCAGCGTCAGGGTCTCGATCTGGCGAACGCGCTCGCGAGTGACGCCGAAGGCGCGGCCGACCTCTTCCAGGGTGCGCGGGCGCTGGCCATTCAGGCCATAGCGAAGCTCGATTACGTGGCGCTCGCGCTCGGGCAGGGTGTCGAGCACCGCCGTGATGTCCTCGCGCCGGAGAGAGAAGGTGGCGTTGTCGTAGGGTGACTCGGCTTGCTCGTCTTCGACGAAGTCGGCCAGCGAGGAGTCCTCCTCTTCGCCGATCG
>PMXT01000068.1:14639-29348 GCA_003170995.1 Actinomycetota bacterium
GCCTGGCGGATCCACCACGTTGCGTAGGTCGAGAACTTGTAGCCCCTGCGGTAGTCGAACTTCTCGACGGCACGAATCAATCCGAGCGAGCCTTCTTGAATCAAGTCGAGGAAGGAGAGGCCACGACCGAGGTAGCCCTTGGCGATCGAGACGACGAGGCGCAAGTTGGCCTCGATCATGTGCATCTTGGCCCTCATGTCGCCGCGCTCGATCCGCTTGGCCAGGGCAACCTCCTGGTCGGCACTGAGAAGCGGAACGCGTCCGATCTCGCGCAAGAAGAGGCGAAGCGAGTCGAGCGAGGGCTCGACCGAGAGATCGAGCTTGGGCGCCCTCGTCTCCTCCTCAGAGACCAGCGGCTGCTCGTACGGAAGATGCGCACAGGTCTCGCCCGGGGCGAGATCGATGCCGTGATCGATCAGATAGGTGTAGAAATCTTCGGCCTGCTCCTTGGTGATTTCCGCGTCCTCGAGCGCCGAGGTGATCTCGTCGTAGCTGAGGAATCCTTTCTCCAAACCCTCCTGCGCCAGTCGCTGGAACTCTTCGACATCCGGGAGGGAGATCTCGACAGTGAGCATTGACCTCGGCTTTCTCTCGCGCTGGGGACGGGTACTGCGGCTAGATATGAAAAGAGCCGGCCTTCCTGGCCCCGGCTCGCTTGCTTCAGCCCGAAACTATTCGGATACGTCGCACAAGAAAACCGATCTTCCGGTCTTTGTCAACGGGATCTTTTGGCAACGGCCCAGGAGCAGGGAAGACGCGCTAGGCTCGCGAGCGGACTTGCCCGAGCTCCCCGAAGTCGAGGCGCTACGCCAATCGGCCGCTTCGGGCGTGTAGGCCTGGCGGGATAGACCCCAAGGACAACACAGTGCGCCGCCAAGCGCGGCCAGGCGGTGGAGTGCTTCTTTTTGATTCAAGTTATTAATCCGGCACCGGCCTTTGACCGGCTCCGGAGATATCAAAACTTCCGCAAAGTGCGGCCGAAACGTTTTCCCCAGAAGCAAAGCGTTCTCCCCAAAACGCTCTCATCCCCGGGATAACTCGCCATCACCTTGTGGGAAACGCGTCGATCGTTCAGAATAGATAGCGAACACATGTTCGTGTATTCCTATCTTATGCGGCCATTTGAGACATGTCTGTTTTCAACATGCTCTGGATAACTTCGTGCGTTTTACAGACCCCGCGGTTGGGGTGAGGATGCGCGCGTGACGTCTGCTGCCGTCAGTCTGATCGAGCCTGCGCGCGTGCCGCCGCAGAATGTCGAGGCCGAGGAGTACGTCCTCGGCGCGATGCTGCTTGCACCCGGCGCGATCGGAGCGGTCTCGGAGATCTGCAGGGCAGAGGACTTCTACCGGCAAAGCCACGGGCGCATCTACCGGGCGGCACTCGCCCTTTATGGAAAGGGCGAGCCGGTCGATGCGATCACCCTCATCGACGAACTCGACAAGCTCGGCGAGCTGGAGGACGTAGGCGGGCGCTCACGGATCCACGAGTTGGCGGCTCTGGTTCCCGCGAGCGCCAACGCCGGTCATTACGCGCGCATCGTCCACGAGATGGCGATCCTGCGCGGATTGATCTCCTGTGGCCAGGAGATCGCGACCCTCGGCTATGAGCGCCCCGGCGAGGTGGTGGAGCTCGTTGACCGAGCCGAGCAGATCATCTTCGCCATCTCGCAGAGCCGCGTCAGCAGTGAGTTCAGTCACATCGAGCAACTACTCAAGGAGAGCTTCGAACGAATCACCGCGCTCTACGAAGCGGGCGTCGAGATCACCGGCATCGCGTCGGGCTTCCGCGATATCGATCACATCACCTCCGGCTTCCAACCGGGGAACCTGGTAGTCATCGCCGCCCGACCGAGCATGGGAAAGTCGGCGCTTGCGCTCTGTATGGCGGCCAACATGGGCGTGCGCCTGGATATCCCGGTGGCGCTGTTCACACTCGAGATGTCGAAGGCCGAGGTGACTCAGCGCCTGATGTGCAGCGAGGCCAAGGTCGAATCGCAGAAGCTGCGCTCGGGCAAGCTCTCGCCNNGACGACACCGGCTCGATCACGATGATGGAGATCCGCTCCAAGGCTCGGCGCCTGAAGACGCGCGAACCGAAGCTGGGCCTGATCATCGTCGACTACCTACAGTTGATGACATCCGGCTTTTCGGCCGAGAACCGTGTCCAGGAGGTCTCTCAGATCTCCCGTTCGCTCAAGGTGCTGGCGCGCGACCTGGAGGTGCCGATCGTCGCTCTCTCACAGCTATCGCGCGCCGTCGAGCAGCGAAGCGACAAGCGCCCGATCCTCTCTGATCTGCGCGAGTCGGGCGCGATCGAGCAGGACTCCGACATAGTCGCCTTCATCTACCGCGACGAGTACTACAACGACGAATCCGACCAGCAGGGCCTGGCCGAGGTGATCGTGGCCAAACACCGAAACGGCCCCACCGACACAGTCAAGCTCTCCTTCCTCAAGCGTTACGCCAAGTTCGCAGATCTGGCAGCGGTGTGACGACGTTCGGCGACGCCGGTCGAACTTTGCGCCTTGTCCACGCACTCCAGCAGGGAGGGGAAGAACGTCCGGTCGCGAACGGACAATGAATTATTCCGCGGCTTGAGACGGGAGGGGGAAATGACGACGGATGTGAAGCAAACGGTCTGGCTTGGCCCCGGCGTCGTGCGTTTCGCCGTTCTCTGCGAGGCCTGTCTGGCGGAATGCGCACCGAAGGAAGGCCGCTACGCGACGGTGCTCGAGGGCGAGCTTCCGCTCTCACGCGTGCGTGAGGCAGCCACCTGCCCGCATGGGCACGAGCTCGAGCTCGTACGCTCGAGCGCCGCTAGCAGAGCCGCGTAGTCTGGCGCTCGCCTCGAGAAGAGCTCACTGTTCGCCTCACGAGAGGCCGTCCCCTCGTTGCCGCCCTCCGATCGTTCAGGCAAACTCTCGCTCGTGCCTGCAACCGTCGTCGTGGGCGCTCAGTGGGGAGACGAGGGCAAGGGCAAGATCGTCGACCTGCTAGCGCAGAACTCAGATCTAGTCTGCCGCTACCAGGGTGGCCCCAACGCCGGCCACACGATCAAGGTCGCCGACGAGACCTTCAAGATCCGCCAGATTCCAACCGGAGTCATCTCCGGCAAGGTCTCGGTGATCGGCAACGGTTGCGTCGTCGATCCCGAGGTACTGATCGGCGAGCTCGACGATATCCAGGCCCGCGGCTACTCGACCGAGATGGTCTGCCTCTCTGGCAACGCACATCTGATCATGCCCTGGCACGTGGCCATCGACCAGGCCAGCGAGCGAAGACTGGGCAAGCTGCAGATCGGCACGACCAAGCGCGGTATCGGCCCCGCCTACGCCGACAAGGCGCTCCGGATCGGTATCCGCGTGCAGGACGTGCTCGACGCCAAGATCCTGCGCCAGAAGATCGGAGTCGCACTGGCCGAGAAAAACGTCTGGCTGGAGCGCGTCTACGAGGCTCCCCCCCTCGATCTGGATGAGATCGCCGAGCGCTACGAGGAGTACGCGAAGCGCCTGCGCCCGTACGTCAAGGACACCTCACTGATCGTTGACCGGGCGCTGAAGGAGGGCAAGCGCGTGCTCTTCGAGGGTGCACAGGGAACGCTACTCGACCTCGACCACGGCACCTATCCCTTCGTCACCTCCTCCAACCCCGTCGCCTCGGGAGCGGCCACGGGAGTCGGTATCGGGCCCAACCGCATCGATCAGGTACTCGGCGTTGCCAAGGCCTACGTCACACGTGTCGGCGAAGGTCCCTTCCCCAGCGAGATCGAAGGGCCCAACCAGCAACAGGTACGCGTCACGGGCGGGGAGTACGGCACCGTCACCGGTCGCGAGCGTCGCTGTGGCTGGCTCGATCTGGTCGCTCTCCGCTACGCCGTGCGCCTGAGCGGATTCACGGCGCTGGCGCTGACCAAGCTCGACGTGCTCTCGATCTTCAACGAGATTCCCATCTGCGTCGCCTACCGCTTGCCGAGTGGCGAGACCGCGCGCGAGTTCCCCTGTCACCAGAGCGACTTCCACCACGCCAAGCCAGTGCTCGAGACGCTGCCTGGCTGGGCCGAGCCGTTCGACGGGGCCGAGTCGATCGCCGATCTACCCGAGGCGGCGCGTGGCTACGTCGCCTTCGTCGAGCGCGAGCTCGGCGTTCCGGTGGCTCTGATCGGAACCGGGCAGGAACGCGATCGCGTGCTCTACGGCGAGAGCGCCCACAAGCTGCTCTAGAGCTTGGTCAGAAGTGAAACTTCCCGTCGCCTGATCGGACTTCGCACCAGGATGCTAATTCGGCACGAAGCCGGCACACCTCGTGTGCTCTTCCTCGCTACCGTGTTCCGACCCCGCGGGTGGGTGGATAAAGGCGGGGGGCGGCGGAAGTTGACGCCGTATAGAGCCCTGCCGGTCGCGCTCGTTTGGCGAATCTCCATTTCGAGATGGGCTCTAGAAAACGAAGGAGCCGATCACGACGCCGATCACGACCGGGATCGTCGCCGCCACCACCATCAGGCGCACGAGCGCCGGGCGCATGTCGTAGACACGAGCGATCGTGAGCAGATGGAAGGCAGGTGGCATGGCGGCCAGCAGATAGAAGGTCGGCGAAATATCTGCGCCGACGGCCGTTCCGACCGCAAACAGAATAAGCGGGCCGGCGCCGATCTTGAGCGCCATCGCGCCGGTCGCGCGGGCGACCTCGACCAGATCGTGCTCAACCCGCTCGAGTGGTAGCGAAACACCGAGTATGAGAAAGCCGAACGGGCCGATCAGCGCCGCGGCGACATCCTCGACCTTGCCGATGTGGGGTATGTGAACGCCGGCCGCCCGTAACGCGAGCGCGGTCACCAGCGCCCAGAGCGGCGGATTGAGCAGCACGACGGCCAGGCGCGAACGTCCGCTGGTGTCGATCGAGCGCTTCCCGAACAGGCGCGCCACGACCACCGAGACCGACGACATCGGCACCCCGAACGAGAGCTGGTCGTAGACGACCGCCTGGGTGAGTCCGATATGACCGAACGCGAGCTGGGCAAGCGAGTAACCGATGAAGCCGGTGTTGCCGACCGAGCCCGCGAGCGTGAGCGCGCCACGTTCGTCTCGCTCCTTCGTGACCAGGCGCGCATACAGGCAGCTCAGCCCGACGAGCAGCCAGGTGCTCGTGATCACAGCCGCGACCGCCAGCCCGAGCCTGCTCGTGAGCGAGACGTTGAGGAAGGTCGCAAAAACGAGAACCGGGATCACGAGCCAGAAGCTGACGTTCCAGATCGAGTCGCGGACGCGCTCCTGCGAGCGCAACCGCTGGAGCAAAAGTCCGACCACGAGAGCGATCAGAAGGAAGGCGAGCTTTACCACGTCTCCAGGCTATCGACCACGCCCGCCGCTGGAACGCATAGATTTCCCTAGATGCCCCATCAAGCAATACCCTCCGGCCCCTGGCCCGCTATCACGCGGCGCGCTGCCGCGTCCTCGGTTGCGCTCGTACTTCCAGTCAGTACGAACGCGCACTGCGTCCTTGCATCGCTTGGTGCTAGCAACCCAGGAACTCGGAAGCATCACTTGAAGGGGCACACATGAAGGTTCTCATCGTCGGATCGGGCGGCCGCGAGCACGCTCTGGCCTGGAAGCTGGCCCAGAGCCCAAAGCTGAGCGAGCTGCACGCCGCGCCGGGAAACCCGGGTATAGCCTCGCTCGGTAACTGCCACCCCGTGCGCGCCGACGACGGCGAAGGGCTGCTTACGCTCGCGCATTCGCTGGCGATCGACCTGGTTGTGGTCGGGCCCGAGGTGCCGCTCGTGGCGGGGGTGGCTGATCAGCTCCGTCATGCCGGTATCGCCGTCTTTGGGCCGGGGCGAGAGGCGGCCATGCTCGAGGGCTCGAAATCCTTCGCCAAGGAGTTGATGCTCGCGGCGAAAGTGCCATCTGCGAGAGAGCTGCCTGAGCCGCTCGCCCCTTGTGTCGTCAAGGCCGACGGATTGGCGGCCGGAAAGGGCGTCTTCGTCTGCCCCGACACCGAGTCACTGGCCAGGGCGCTGAAGGAGGTCGAGGCCTTTCCCGGCAAGCCCATCTTCGAGGAGCTACTGATCGGAGAGGAGCTGTCGATGCTGGTACTCGCCGCCGGCGAGGAGACGTTGGCGCTGGCGCCGGCCCAGGACTTCAAGCGCTCCTACGACGGCGACCAGGGCCCGAACACTGGCGGTATGGGCTCATACTCCCCAGTGCCGGGCATCGGCCCGGACGAGGTCGAGGTGATTCTCGATCAGGTGCACCGCCCGGTGTTGACCGAGCTGGCCGAGCGCGGACATCCCTTCATCGGAGTTCTCTACGCCGGCCTGATGCGCACCGACGAGGGCATCAAGGTGCTCGAGTTCAACGTTCGCTTCGGCGATCCCGAGACGCAGGCGATTCTGCCGCGGCTCCAAGGCGACTTGCTCGAGGCGCTGGCCATCGTCGCGAACGGTACGCTCGAGGGTGTCGAGCTCGGTGTCTCGAAGGAAGCAGCCGTGACAGTCGTGCTCGCGGCCGGAATCTACCCGGCAGGCTCCGATAAGGGCTCGCCGATCGAGGGTATCGCCGAGGCCGAGAAGGCCGGTGCGATCGTCTTCCAGGCCGGTACCGCGGTACGCGACGAGGCGCTGGTGACGAATGGGGGCCGGATCCTGAACGTGAGCGCGCTCGGCCCGACGATCGCCGAAGCGCGCGAGCGAGTCTACGCAGCTTGCGAGAAGATCAGCTGGAAGGGAATGCGCTATCGCACGGATATCGCTCTCGAGGCGACGAGACGGGAGGCAAGCAAAGGTGCCTGAGCAGCCGCTGGTGGGAGTCTTGATCGGCTCGGAGTCCGACCGAGAGCGCATGCAACCCTGCCTGGACGAGCTCGCCGGCCGCGCTATCGCCTGCGAGCTCGAGGTGCGCTCGGCGCACCGTTCCCCCGACGCCGTCGCCGAGTACTGTCGCGGTGCCGCCGGACGCGGGCTGAAGGTGCTGATCTGCGGCGCCGGCATGGCCGCCGCGCTACCGGGAATGGCCGCCGCCTACACCGAGTTACCGGTCATCGGCGTCCCGCTTCGCTCTGAGAAAAGCGCGATGGACGGCATGGATGCACTGCTGGCGATGGCCCAGATGCCGCCCGGCGTCCCGGTCGCCGCGGTCTCGATCGATGGCGCCCGCAACGCCGCCATCCTCGCCGCGCGGATCCTCGCTCTCCTATAAAGCTGATGTCCCGGGCAAGCGCCGATCGCGTTTGGGTCTCGAGCCAGATCTTGCTCATGGCCCTGGTCGTGGTCGCAGCGATTTTCGGGCCGCATTGGCCCATCGGCCTCGTCTTGGCAATCGTTGGAGTCGCGCTCACGATCGCGGGCGGACTGGAGATGCTCTGGGGCGCGGGCACGCTTGGTCGCTCTCTCACTCCCTTCCCGAGCCCGCGTGGGACGCATCTCGAGCGCGGGCCCTACCGCTTCGTTCGCCACCCCATCTACGGCGGCGGCATCGTTCTGGCGGTCGGAATCGCGCTCGCCTCGAGCCCGCTGACGCTCGCCCCGGCGTTGGCGCTCGTCCCATTCTTCCTCGTCAAGGCGCACTACGAAGAGCGCCTGCTCGCTCAGGCCGACCCCGGCTACGCCGAATACCTGGCTCGCGTGCGCAGTCGCTTCTTCCCCGGACTGCTCTGAGCGCGCCGAGCTCAACGTCCGCAGCCGCGTCAGTAGGGTTTCTAGTGTGCCCAGCAGCGCTCCAATGAGCCGTTGAGCGGAGGCGGGTCGAGCATCAGAAGCTCAGGGACGGTAACCGGGGTTAGGCCGCGCTCCTCGAGTCCCGGCAGAATCAGGCGATGGAGAGCGCGGATCGTCTGGCCACGGTTCTCGTGCAGCAGCACTATCGAGCCGGGCTGGACGTTGCGCAGCACTTCGTGCCCGATCTGGCGCCAGTTGTTGCCCTGCGAGTCGCCGCTGTCGATGCTCCAGAGCACTTCGATCATTCCGAGTCGGCGTGCGACGCGATCGACGCGGGCGTTTCGGGCGCCGTAGGGTGAGCGGAAGAGGCGCACCTTCGTTCCGGTCGCCTTACTGATCGCCTTTTTCGTCCGGACTATCTGGTGGCTTATCTGCGCCCGCTCGAGCCCCACGAGCGACTTGTGCGACCAGGTGTGATCCCCAAGCGCAGAGTAGTTCGCCAGCTCCTCTCGTACCTCGCTCTGGCGCGACGCCACATTACGACCAACCAGGAAGAAGGTGGCTCTCACGTGCTCCTTGCGAAGGATCTTCAGAGCAAGCGGCGTGTACAACCCCGGGCCGTCGTCGAAGGTGAGCGCGACGTAGCGGCCGCTCGAGCCGCCGCAGTAGAGCGGTTGGTTGCGGGCGGCGAAACGATCGAGCGCGCCGCGTTCGGCCAGGTGCGAGACCTTGTTGATCACCCTGGCGAGCGCCGCTATCCAAAAGTCGGAACTGGGCGAGACCGGCCGCGTAGCTTTACTCCCCGGGCGCGTCTCGCCGGGACGCGCCCGCGACGACGGTGACGATGCGTCTCGGTTCGAGAGGAAAAGACCGAGACCGAGGAAGGCGGCTAGTACCAACACGACGCTAAGCGCCGTCGCCTGCCTCTGGTGCCGCAGGCGCCGGCGCCTGCGCTCCCGATCTATATCTCGCTGTCTATTCGGCACGCTCGGTATCGAGCCCCATTCTGAGCAATACCGCAAACGAGCGCCACGCGCGATTCGTCACGAGCGCCGGCCAGAGCTACATCTAGACTATTCAGCAGTGATTGCTCGTTACTCCCGCCCCGCCATGGCCTCTCTCTGGTCGGACGAGGGCAAGCTTTCGAGCTGGTTGGAGGTGGAGCTGGCGGCACTGGAAGCGTGGGCCGAGCTGGGCGTGATTCCGCGCGAGGACGCGCAATCGATCGTCGCCACAGCGAAGACGCCCGATCCGGCTCGAGTGCGCGAGATCGAGGCCACGCTTCATCACGACACGGCCGCCTTCGTCGACGCGGTCTGCGAGCAGCTCGGCCCCGAGGGACGCTGGTTCCACTACGGGCTCACCTCCTCGGACGTCGTCGATACGGCGCTGTCGCTTCAGATCGGGCGCGCGGGGGCTCTGATCCTGGAAGGGCTCGAGCGCGCGCTCGCCGTCGTCGTCGCCCGCGCCCGTGAGCACCGGCGCACCATTTGCATCGGTCGCACGCACGGCATCCACGCCGAGCCGACCAGCTTCGGTCTCAAGCTCNNGGCAAGCTCTCCGGCGCCGTCGGCACCTACTCGGCCACCGATCCCCGCCTCGAAGAGATCGCCTGCAAGCGTCTCGGGCTCGAGCCGGCACCGGTTTCGACCCAGATCATCCAACGCGACCGCCACGCCGAGCTTCTGAACACGCTCGCTCTTTGCGCCTCGTCGCTCGACAAGTTCGCGCTCGAGATCCGCCATCTCGCCCGCACCGAGGTGCGCGAAGTACAGGAGCCGTTCGGTAAGGGCCAGAAGGGCTCTTCGGCCATGCCGCACAAGCGAAACCCGGTCGTCGCCGAGAGGATCTGCGGGCTCGCGCGCGTTGTCCGCGCCGCTTCACTGGTAGGACTCGAGAACGTCGCCCTCTGGCACGAGCGCGACATCTCCCACTCCTCGGCCGAGCGCGTCGTCATCCCTGACGCCTTCTTCGCGCTCGACTACATGCTCGAGCGCTTCTCGTGGCTCGTGGAGGGAATGGTCGTCTCTCCCGAGCGGATGCAGCGCAACCTCGACGCTTCCTTCGGCCTCTACTTCAGCCAGCGGCTGCTGCTGGCGCTGGTCAGCGCCGGGCTCCCGCGCGACGAGGCCTACCGGATCGTTCAGCGCAACGCGATGCAGGCCTGGGACACCGAGACGAGCTTCCGCGAGCTGGTCGAGGCCGACCAAGAGGTGTCAGCCCGGCTGGACGGCAAGGCAATCGAGACGGTCTTCGACAACGACGCCTACCTCGCGCACGTGGACACGGTCTTCGCGCGACTTGACGCAGTCTTGGGTGAGGAGAAGAAGGGGAAATGACAGGCGAAGCAACCGAGCACCTGGCCTCGGGCAAGGTGCGGGAGATCTTCGCGCTCGATGGGGACCGGCTGCTCTTGGTCGCCTCCGATCGCATCTCGGTCTTCGACGTCGTGCTGCCGACCGAGATCCCAGACAAGGGCCGCGTGCTCACGGGCATCTCGGGCTTCTGGTTCGGGCGCACACGCGAGATCGTCCCCAATCACCTGCTTGCTCTGCGCGCCGATGGGCGCTCGAGCGAATGCCGGCGCCTCGAGATGCTGCCGATCGAGTGCGTGGTGCGCGGCTATCTGGCCGGCTCGGGCTGGAAGGACTACCAGCGCTCGGGCGAGATCGCCGGGCACCGGCTTCCGCCCGCGCTGGTCGAGTCGAGCCAGCTGCCCGAGCCGATCTTCACGCCCTCAACCAAGGCGCTCATCGGCCACGACGAGACGGTCGATCGAGCCCGGGGCGCCGAGCTCGTCGGTGAAGCGCGCTACGACGAGCTGGAGCGCGTCTCGCTCGAGCTCTACCGCCTCGCCGCCGCCTACGCCGCCGAGCGAGGAATCCTGCTCGCCGACACCAAGTTCGAGCTCGGGCTCGACGAAGACGGCACTCTCGTGCTCGCCGACGAGCTGTTCACGCCCGACTCCTCCCGTTTCTGGCCGGCGGACGCCTACCGGCCCGGCGGCCCGCAGCCGTCCTTCGACAAGCAGCCGGTCAGGGACTGGACCGAGGCCACCGGCTGGGACAAGGGCTACCCGGGCCCGGAGCTGCCCGACGAGATCGTCGCCTCGACTCGGGCGCGCTACGTCGAGGCCTTCGAGCGGCTGACCGAGATCTCATTCGACGACTATCTGACAAACCCGGAGGTGGTGCTGAGGTGAAAGCTACGGTTCTGGTGCGGCCCAAGGCCGGCATCAAAGATCCGCAGGGCGAGGCCGTCAGGGGCTCGCTGAAGAAGTCCGGCCTCGACATCGTCAGCGTTCGCATCGGGCGCGTGGTCGACGTCGAACTGGAGACCTCCGACCGCGAGCAGGCGCTCGCCGAGCTCGAGCAGATGTCGCACGACCTACTCGCCAACCCTCTGATCGAGAGCTACGAGATCGAGCTGCTGGAGGAAGCGTGACACCATACCGTCCCAAGATCGCAGTCGTCACCTTCCTGGGCTCACTCGACGACCACGACGCCGCCTGGGCGCTGGCGGCGATGGACGCCGAGGCTCAGCTGGTCTGGCACGCCGAGACCGAGCTGCCGCGCGGAACGGCGGCGGTCGTCCTGCCCGGCGGCTTCTCCTACGGCGACTACCTGCGCGGCGGCGCGATCGCCCGCTTCGCGCCGATCATGGACGCGGTGATCGAGTTCGCTGCCGCGGGCGGGCTCGTGCTCGGCATCTGCAACGGCTTCCAGATCCTCTGCGAGGCGGGGCTGCTTCCGGGCGTGCTGATCCGCAATGCCTCTCTCTCCTTCGTCTGCCGCGACGTCGTGCTGCGCGTGGAGCGAACCGATACAGCCTTCACCTCGCGCTGCGAGCGGGGGCAACGGCTGCGCATCCCGATCAAGCACGGCTACGGCAACTTCACCGGCGACGACGAGCTACTCGCCGAGCTGGAGCGGAAACACCAGATCGTGCTTCGCTACCACGGCGACAACCCGAACGGCTCCGCCTTCCATATCGCCAGCGTCATCAACGAGAACGGGAACGTGATGGGGATGATGCCCCACCCCGAGCACGCGGTAGATCGGCTGCTCGGCTCGGCGGACGGCGCTCTGATCCTGGCTTCGCTCGCCGACGCGGCCCGAGAGCGTAGCGCCGCACTCATCTAGCCGACGCGGCTAATAATGGAGGGGCCAGTGCGACGGATACTCGTTTTCCTCACTCTCTCAGCCGCGCTCACGGCGACGATCTCGAGCGCCGGCCTTGCTCGCACTCAGAGCGGCGCGAGCGCTAGCTCCGCCCGGCGCGCCGACAAGCTTCCGGCTTCCCTCATCGGCAAGGAGTGGAGCGCGCTGCCGACCAAGCGCCGCGTCGTTGCGCTCACCTTCGACGGCGGCTCGGGCTCAGAGGGCGTCCCGCTGATCTTGAAAACGCTCCAGAAGACCGGCGTTCGCGGCACTTTCTTCTTAACCGGACGCTTCAGCGAGCTTTACCCGAGATCGACACGCGCGATCTCGGCCCGCTACCCGATCGGCAATCACAGCTTCGACCATCCACACCTCACTGCGCTCTCGAATGCCGCCGTGTGGGGCGAGATCACACACGCCCAGCGCGTCATCAAGAAGATCAGCGGCCAAAATCCGCGCCCGCTTTTTCGCTTCCCCTACGGCGATTCGAACTCGCGCGTGATCGGAATCGCGAACGGCCTCGGCTACGGCGGGATCCGCTGGACGATCGACACGCTCGGCTGGGAGGGGACGGCCCAGGGGCAGTCCACCGCCAAGGTGCTGGCGCGCGTGCGCAGCGAGCTTCGCCCAGGCGCGATCGTTCTCATGCACCTCGGCGCCGCTCCCGACTCTTCGACACTCGATGCCCACGCGCTCAGCCGGGTGATCGCGGTCATCCGGGCGCGCGGCTACGGCTTTGCGACCCTCGACCAGTTCCTCGCGAAAAAGAGCTAGGGCGCAGACCTCAGCGGCCGGAGGCGTCGATCAGCTCAATCCGGTAGCCGTCGGGATCGCGGACGAAGCAGATCAGCGATCCGTTTTCGCTGACCCGGTAGGGCGGGCGCTCGGGCTCGATGCCGTGCTCGGAAGACAGGTGAGCCAGCGTTCGCTCGAGGTCGTCCACGCGTACGGCAATGTGGCCGTAGCCGCTGCCGATCTCGTAACTCGAGACGCCGAAGTTGTAGGTCAGCTCCAGCTCGGGGCCGTCGGCGCCCGGTACTCCGAGGAAGTAGTTGACGGCCTCGTCACCGATAGGAAGCTCACGCCGCTTCTCGAAGCCGAGCGCCTCGTAGAAGGCGATCGACTTCTCGGGATCGCCGATGCGGTAGCAGGTGTGAATGAGCTCCATGCCGGAAGCTTACGTTTCCGCTTCGAGCTCGTCGGCCAGGAGCCCGAACTCGACCGCATCCACCCACTCGCCTTCGGGTCGGTAGGCGCGGCGCTTGACGCCTTCGCGAACGAAGCCGGCGCTTTCGACCACCGCCATCGCCCGCTCGTTGAAGCCGTAGACCCCGGCCTCGAGCCGGTGGTAACCGAGCTCGCCGAAGAGAACGCGTGCCAGTTCGCGGATTGCCGCCGCCCCCAGGCCGCGGCCGCGGAAATCCGGATGAACGGCCAGCCCGCCGAGACGGGCGATACGGCTGCGCCGGTTCGTGCGCTCGAAGCCGATCGCGCCGGCGAGGCGCCACTCGCGCTCGAACGGAACCTCGATCAGGAGACGACCGAGCGCCTCGGGCTCGATCAGCGAGCGCTCGACCTCGGCCAGCAGTTCCTCGCGCGTGCCCGTCCTCCCGGCCGAGAGAAAGGGCGCGACCTCGGGATCAGTCTGCAGGGCGAACAAGTAATCGACGTCGTGGGCTGTGGCACGGCGGAGTCGAAGCTTGCTTTCGCTCATCTCGCTTCGGAGCCTAGCTCGCGAAAGGTCATCGCCCCGGGGCTTCCGGCGGTCATCGGCGAAAGCCAGAGCCCGTTCGGAGAGATCGACACGAAATCGGCGCGGTTTCGTGGCATTTCCAGGGCAGTTTCTCTGTACCGTGTTCCGACCCCACGGGTGGGTGAATAAGGCGGGGGGCGGAGGAACGTGGTGCCCGTCAGGCCGAGGCGGGGACCGGTTCGACTTCCGCGATGGACTCTGATGTAATCCGCCGATGCCGTTCACAAGGAACGCGATGAGTTCGACGGCAACCGGAATCCTCATCGTCTGCCTTCTGGTCGGTACGAGCGCTTGCGACGGGCACAAGGCGACGGCGAAAACCGAAAAACTGATTCCAGCTCGCAACGCCGCCCTTAGCGCCGCTGTTCGCAACTACGAAGGAGGACCGGCTTCGATCCGTCTCGAGCTGATCTCTTCTTCCAATCGCAGTTGGGTGAGAGTGCAGACGGTCCGCACCAGAGACGACATCCTTCTCCACCTGCGCTCTCGCACGTGGGTCGTGGCGAATGTTGTCACCATCGGGCAGCACACAGACGGTGGCTGCGCCTTTGCGCCAGCGAACGTCATGCGCGAGCTCTACGGAGTCGACTGTCCACCCGAGCGCGTGCTGCAAGCGAGGCGAGCGACGGCTAGCGAGAAAGCCGCGCTAAGAGCCGTGTTCCTCGGAGCGATCGAACCTCTCCCGCTTGGAAACACCCCTGCCGACGTACACCTCGTCAACCCATGCGTCTCACGTTTGTATGAGAAGTGGGCGTCAGCCGGCTCGGTGTATGGGAACGCGGCAGAGGGAGAACGTGGATCTTCGGCAGGCTCGATCGTTTGGTTCCACCGGACGGGAACGCGCTGGAAGACTTTCTGGCCAAGCGAACCTCCGCCTCCTGTGATCGTTCGTTCGCTCGCGTCCTGCGTCGGCTACGGCGCGGCAGAATACGAACGCTGAGCCTGAGCACGCTCATCCGCAGCCACATCCAAGCGCGCCGATACACTGAGGCTCTCTGGCGCAGATCGAAGAACAGCCGATCCACCGCGCGCTCGGGCTCACCGACTGGGAGCTCCAGCGAATTTGCGAGCTGCTTGGGCGTGAGCCCAATCACTTCGAGCTAGCCGTCTTCTCGCTGCTCTGGTCGGAGCACTGCGGCTACAA
>PMXT01000087.1 GCA_003170995.1 Actinomycetota bacterium
CCGGCGCCGTGCAGGCGCTCGGCATGCTGCTTGGAGGCCGCGCAGTCGTAGGGAAGAAGTTCGCGATCGGGCGCACGCAAGAATTCCGCCACCTCGGGAGCGAGCTTCTTCTCGACTCTGTCAGACCAGAGTGCCATGCGCTTCTCTACCCGTTCTTTCTCGCCCGGGCGGCGACCGCCTCCGTCTCGAGTGAGAGGAGAGTGATCAGACCTTCGGCCGCCTCGTGTGGGAAGCTGTCCGACGCTCCGTAGGAGGCCAGCGCCTCGGCGTAGAGCGCATTGTCCGAGCGCCGTCCGGCGACGACGGCCTGACCGCCCTGCAAGCGCAGTCGCACCTCGCCGCTGACCATCTTCTGCGTGTGGTCGACGAAGGCGTCGATTGCCTCGCGCGCCGGGCTGAACCACTTGCCCTCGTAGAGGAGCTCTGTCCAGCGCACCTCGAGATAGTGCTTCAGGCGCAGCTCGTCCCTCGTCAGAACGAGATCCTCGAGCGCCTGGTGTGCCTCGATCAGGGCGATCGCAGCGGGCGCCTCGTAGACCTCGCGGCTCTTGATGCCGACGGCGCGGTTCTCGATCATGTCGATGCGGCCGATCCCGTAGCTGCCGGCCTCGACGTTCATGCGGTGGACGAGTTCGTAGACGGGCAGCCTCTCGCCGTCGAGCGAGACCGGAATCCCGTTTTCGAAGCCGATCACGAGCTCCTTCGGAGCAGGCGCCTTGGTCGGGTCGGAAGTCATCCGATATGCGTCTTCCGGCGGCGACGTCCAGGGATCCTCGAGCATTCCAGACTCGATAGCGCGCCCGAACAGGTTCTCGTCGATCGAGTACGGTGACTCCTTGGTGTTGGTGATCGGGATGCCGCGCTTCTGGGCGAAGACGATCTCCTCCTCGCGCGTGCGCACCTGATCGCGCAGCGGAGCGATCACTTTGACGCCCGGGTAGTTGGCCTTGAAGGCGTAGTCGAAGCGGAGCTGATCGTTGCCCTTGCCGGTGCAGCCGTGTACCAGAGCCTCGGCCTGGTGCGCGACGGCCACCTCGGCGACTGCGCCGGCAATGAGCGGGCGCGAGAGAGCGGAGACGAGCGGGTAGCGTCCCTCGTAGAGCGCGTTGGTCTTGATCGCCTGAGCGACTATGCCCTCCGCGAAGCGCTCCTTGAGGTCGAGCACGATGATCTCTTTGGCGCCGGCCACCTCGCCGCGTTCGATCGCCTGCTCCAGGTCGTACTCCTGGCCGACATCGGCGAGCACCGCCACGACGTCATCGAAGCCGTAGTCCTCTTTCAGCCAGCAAATCGCGCAGGTGGTGTCCAGGCCACCGGAATAACAAAGGACCGCAGTCCGACTCATCTCAACTCCTCGTCTCGTTCTCGAAATCGATTCCGGCCAGAAACTCGTTCCGAAGCTCCTCGCCAAGCTCTGCGCCCGTGACGCCTTCGCGCGCCACGACCAGGATCGTGTTCTCGCCCGCAAGGGTGGCGAGGACGTGTGGAAGACGAGCGTCGTCGACCTCCTGGGCGAGCGCTCCGGCGAAGCCCGGCGGCGTTGTCAGGACGACCAAGTTCCCGCTCGACGCGCAGCTCAGAGCCCAGCGCTTGAAAGCCTCGGCAAGCTGCGTCTGGCGCCGCTGGCCGTTCACTCCGGTGGCCGGCGCGTAGATGAGCCTGCCGCTTACGCCTCGTACCTTGACCAGGCCCAGCTCGGTGATGTCGCGCGAGACGGTCGTCTGCACGACCTCGAAGCCGAGCTCGCGAAGCGCCTGAGCCAGCTCATCTTGGGTCGCGATCTCGCGCTCTCTAACGAGGCGCAGGATCACGGCGTGGCGATCGCTCTTGTTCATGCCAGTACCTCCCGAAGAGTTGCGAGGGCTTGATCGACCAGTCCAGCCGAGACGGTGAGCGGAGGCGTCAGCCGGATCGAGCTCGGTCCGCAGGTGGTGACGAGCAAGCGACGCTCGAGTGCACCTGCCACGACGTCGGAGGCAGCGCCGTCGACATCCGCGCCGATCAGTAAGCCGGCGCCGCGTACCTCCGAGACGCCGGGAAGCNNCCGCCGAAGGTCGAGGCGTGGTCGCCTGGCACGAGCCCGCCGCTGACGTTGTCGGCCACCAGCAGCGCGCCGATCGGGAGGCCGTTGGCGAGCCCCTTGGCGAGCGTGACCAGATCGGGCCGCACGCCAAGGCTCTCGAAGGCGAAGAAGGAGCCCGTCCTGCCGACGCCGGTCTGAACCTCGTCGAAACAGAGGAGCGCGTCGAGCTCGTCGGCGAGCGAGCGAGCCGCTTGCGCGAACGCGGGATCGATCGGGCGCACTCCGCCCTCGCCCTGGATCGGCTCCATGATGATCAACCCGGTGTCGGCAAGCGCGGCGGCACGCAGTGAACGCGGATCGTTGAGGAAAGCGAAACTGACCTGGCCGAGCAGGGGCGCGAAGTCGTCGCGCTTAGCCGGCTGCCCCGTGATCGACAGGCCTCCCATCGTGCGGCCGTGGAAGGATCCTTCGAGCGCGACGATGCCGGCTTTACCGGTCGCCTTGCGCGCGTACTTGATCGCCGCCTCGACCGCCTCGGCGCCGGAGTTGCAGAAGAAGGCCTGAGCTCCTCCGAAGCGGTCGGAGAGCCCTTTGGCCAGATCCATCATTGGAACTGTCCAGTAGAGGTTGGAGACATGCCAGAGCCGGTCGAGCTGCTCGTGCGCGGCACGGGTGGAGGCCGGATGGCGATGCCCGAGACCGATCACGGCGATACCGCCGGCGAAATCGAGGTAGCGCTCGCCGTTGTCATCTATCAGCCAGCAGCCGTCGCCTTCGACGAAGGTGACCGGCGCCCGCGCGTAGGTCGGTAACAGGTGGTTCTCGAGTAGCTTGCTCACGCGATCACCGCCGTCTCGCCGATCTCGGCAACGACGCCCTGGCGGGCAGCGTGCACCGCAGCGGTCAGCTTGGGAATGATCCCGCCCTTCAGCTCGCCACTTGCGAGCAGCTGCTCGGCCGCGTCGACGTGGATCGAGGCGACGACCTCGTCGCCGATCAGAAGTCCGGGAACGTCGGTGACGAAATGGACGCGCTCAGCCTCGATTCCGACTGCGAGCATCGCCGCCGCCTCGTCGGCGTTGACGTTCAGCGGCCCGCGCGCGAGCGGAGCAACCACCGGTATGCGGCCGGCGGAGAGCGCCTCGATAATCGGACCGGGAGCGCCCGGCAGCGGATTACCGACCAATCCCAACTCGGGAACCTGCTCGGCCTCGAGACCGATTTCGTCGCCCATCAAGCCAACGGCACGGTCGCCGATGGCCTCGGCGAGATGGTTGTTGACCCGTTCGAGCGCCTCGCGCACCAGCACCAGCGCTTCCGGCGTCGTCACGCGCCGGCCGTTCACGAACGCGACCTCGATCCCCCGCTTCGCCATCTCGAGCGAGATCTGCGGCCCGGCGCCGTGCACGATGCAAACCTCGTGCCCCTGATCGGCCAGCGCGAGCGGATAGGAGACCGAGTCGCGGGCGACGGCGCCGCCGAGCTTGACGACAATTCTCGTCACGTCGTGTACTCGGCGTTCAGTCGCACGTACTCGTAGGAAAGATCGGAGGCCAGGTAGCTGGTCTCGCCGGCGCCGAGCCCGAGATCGAGCTCGATCACGCAGCTCGGCCCCTCCATCGCCGGAGTGGCGTCGATGTGTGCGCCGTCCACCAGCACCCTGGTTCCGTTGAAAGCCAGCGTCACCTTGCTCGGATCGAGCTCGGCGTAGCCGCCGTTCCAGGGTGCCGAACCCGCAGCCATCATCACTCGCCCCCAGTTGGGATCGTGGCCGAAGGCCGCCGCCTTGACGAGCGGCGAAGAGGCAATGCGGGCCGCGATCGCCACCGCCTGTTCCTCGCTCGCAGCGCCGCGCACGTCGATTTCGAGCAACACCGTGAATCCCTCCGCGTCTTTGACGATCTGTTCGGCAAGCTCGTGGCAGACCTCGCCGAGTAGGCGCTCAAACTCGCGATCGTTGGCCTCGTTGCGCTCGATCTCGCTGGCGCCGTTCGCAAGCAAGATCACCGTGTCGTTGGTCGAGCAGTCGCCGTCGACGGAGATGCGGTTGAAGCTGCGCTCGACAACGGGTCGCAGGAACTGCTCGGGCTCGCCGGGCTCGAGCGGGTAGTCGGTTGTGACGACCGCCAGCATCGTCGCCAGCTTGGGATGGATCATCGCGGCGCCTTTGGCCATACCGCCGACGCTGAAGCCGTCGGTCGAGGCGCTCGCTTCCTTCGGGCGTGTGTCGGTGGTCATGATCGCCCGTGCAGCGTCTGAGCCGCCCGTCTCGGTAAGCGCCGAGGCCGCGTCGGTGAGGCCGGGAAGAAGCTTGTCGAGCGGTAGCCTGACCCCGATCACGCCGGTCGAGCAGAGCAGGATCTCCTCGATTCCGAGCTCGAGCAGCCGGGCTGCCTCGCCCGCAGTGGCCATGGCGTCGAGCTCGCCGCGCTCGCCGGTGGCGGCGTTCGCGCAGCCAGAGTTGAGCACGACCGCCTGTGGTTGGGCTTGGCTCAGATGTCGGCGTGAGACGACGACCGGCGCGGCCTGCACCCGGTTCTGGGTGAACAGCGCGGCACCTACCGCGTGCCCGGCCGAGCGGACGAGCGCGAGATCGAGACCCTCCGTCTTCGCCCCGCAGCGGATGCCACTGGCTAGGAAGCCCTTGGCGGCGGTCACGCTCATGCGCTCAGAGCTCCGATCCTGAGCCCGGCCGTCTGATCGAACCCGAGCGCGAGATTGGCGTTCTGCACCGCCTGCCCGGCGGCTCCCTTGCCGAGGTTGTCGAGCGCGCAGACGACGATCGTCGCGCCCGTCAACGTGTCGGCGAAGGCGTTGATCTCGACGCAGTCCGTCTCCCGCGTCCGCCGCAGGTCGGGGACGGCACCCTCCGGAAGCACGCTCACGAGCGGCGCGGAGGCGTAGGCGCTCGTGAGCTTCGCGCGCGCCGCCTCGGCGCCGATACCGCGCAAATACGAGGTCGAGACGATCCCGCGCCTGATCGGCAGGAGGTGGGGGACGAAGGTGGGCGCGAAGCCAAGGAACTGCGCCATCTCGGGCACGTGCTGATGGGTGCCGATCTTGTACGGCAGCACGGTCTCGAGCACGGCGCCGGCGTGCAAAGCCGGTATCGGGCGCCGTCCCGCACCGGTCATGCCCGACTTGCCGTCCACGACGACCGTCTCGGGATCGAGGTCGTCTTTGAGCGGGGCGAGCGAGAGCAGGGCAGCGGTCACGTAGCAGCCGGGGCTGGCGATGAGCTTTCCGGTTGGCGGCGCCAGCTCGGGAAGCGCGAAGCACCAGTCGCCGAGAGCTTCGGGCTTGGGATGGACGAATCCGTACCAGCGCTCGTAGGCCGAGGCGTCCTTGAGCCGGTGTGCGCCGGAGAGATCGACCACTACCACGCCATCCGGAGGCTCGACGGCGGCCGCTCGCTCGTTCTCCATACAGAGGAAGATCAGATCGGCGCCGCTCGAGAGCGCCTGCTCGTTCGTGACCAGCCCGAGCTCGGAGATGGCGCTGCGCGCGATTCGCGGGTCGAGCACGCTTGCCGGCTTACCGGCGAAGGTGTCTGATCCGAGCGCAATCAACTCCAGCTCAGGGTGAAAGAGAACGCGGTCGAGTGTCTCCTGGCCGGTGTAGCCGGCCGTCCCAATGATCGCAGTCGTGGCCATTCGCGTATTATGCAGTTTTTCGCGTATCATGCAAACTCCTATGCGGAAAGCAGCTCTCGTCCTCGAGGATGGAACCGTCTACAGAGGTCGCGGCGTGGGTGCTCCCGGTATCAGCGCCGGCGAGGCCTGCTTCACGACCGCCATGGCGGGCTACGAAGAAGCTGCCACCGATCCTAGCTATGCGGCTCAGGTACTCGTCTTCAGCTATCCGCTGATCGGCAACTACGGCGTCGATCCGGTGCGGATGGAGTCGGGCACGGTTCAGTGCGCGGGCGTGGTCATGCGCAGCTCCCGTCCCGCGCTCGCCGTCTGGCTGGCGACTCAGGGCACCGTGGCGATCGACGACATCGACACGCGAGCTCTCGTCCGCCGCATTCGCGAGGGCGGAGTGATGCGTTGCGCCCTGGGCGATGCTCCGACCGATGAGCTGTTGAGGCGAGCGCTCGCCGAGCCGCATATCGACCTCGACAGGATGGCTGCCAACGGAGTCGTTCGCTCGCCGCTCGCTTACGACGTTTGCGCCCATGAGCCGGCAATCTTCGGCCAGGGGCCTCGTTGCGTGGTCATGGACTTCGGATGTAAGCGCTCGATCGTGCGGCGGTTAGTAGAGAACGGCCTCGAGATCGTCCTTGTCCCGGGCTACTGGGATGCCGAGGCGATCCTCGGGCTTCGACCTCGGGCCGTACTCGTCGGCAACGGTCCCGGCGATCCCTCCCAGCTCGACGGCGCAGTCGAAACGGTGCGCTCCTTGCTCGGGCAGCTGCCCGTGTTCGGGATCTGTCTCGGGCACCAACTGCTCGGGCTGGCGCTCGGTCTCGAGACCTTCAAGCTTCCCTTCGGCCACCGCGGCGCCAACCACCCCGTGCGCGTGCGTGACAGCCAGCGGGTGCTGGTAACCGTGCAGAACCACGGCTTCGCGGTTCACCGCTCCGACGCTCTCGAGGTCAGCCACATGTCGTTGAACGATGGCACGGTGGAGGGGCTCGAGGGTGAGAACTTCGCTTCGGTTCAATTCCATCCCGAGGCGGCGCCGGGGCCGCTCGACGCTCTTCCCTTCTTCGAAAGGATCGCCTCGGCGTGCCGAAGCGGACGGATCTAGAGAGCATCCTGATCATCGGCTCGGGCCCGATCCGAATCGGGCAGGCCTGCGAGTTCGACTACTCGGGCGCCCAGGCCTGTCGCGTCCTGCGCAGCGAGGGCTATCGGACCGTGCTCGTCAACTCGAACCCGGCGACGATCATGACCGACTCGGAGTGGGCGGACGCCACCTACCTCGAGCCGCTTGACGCCGAGGCGGTAGGTCAGGTGATCGCCCGCGAGCACCCCGATGCCCTTCTACCCACACTGGGCGGCCAGACGGCGCTCAACCTGGCCGTCGAGCTGAAGCGCTGCGGCGTTCTCGACCGCTACGGAGTCGAGCTGATCGGCGCCGATGTCGAGGCGATCAGCCGCGCCGAGGACCGCTCGATCTTCCGCGAGACGATGATCGCGGCCGGGCTATCGGTGCCGGCGAGCGTGATCGTCACCTCGCTCTCGCAGCTCGACGGCTGTCCGTTACCGGCGGTCGTTCGGCCCGCCTTCACGCTCGGCGGCCAGGGTGGCGGACTGGCTCGCGATCGCGACGAGCTCGAGCGCCAGGTGGCGCGCGGACTACGCGCGAGTCCGGTCGGGCAGGTGCTGGTAGAGCGCTCCTTGCACGGCTGGCAGGAGTTCGAGCTCGAGGTGATGGTCGACTCGGCCGGCAACTGCGTCATCGTCTGCTCGATCGAGAACATCGACCCGATGGGCGTCCACACCGGCGACTCCTGGACGGTCGCGCCGCAACAGACGCTTCCCGACGTCGAGTATCAGCGCCTGCGCGAGGCCGCCTTCGCCTGCGCTCGCGCGGTCGGCGTGGCAACCGGCGGCGCCAACGTCCAGTTCGCCTACGAGCCGGCCTCGCGCGAGCTAGCGCTGATCGAGATGAACCCGCGCGTGTCGCGCTCCTCGGCGCTCGCCTCGAAGGCGACCGGTTATCCGATCGCCAAGCTGGCGGCGCTGCTCGCCGTCGGCTACACGCTCGACGAGCTCCCGAACGACATCACCGGCAAGTCCTCGGCCGCCTTCGAGCCCGCGCTCGACTACGTCGCCGTCAAGGCGCCCCGCTTCGATTGGGAGAAATTCGGCGCCGAGCCGGTGCTGGGCACCGAGATGCGCGCGGTCGGTGAGGCTCTTGGGCTCGGGCGTACCTTCCCGGAGGCCTTCCTGAAGGCACTCGAGGGTCTCGAGCAGGAGCTTCCGGTTCCCGAGTTCTCGGGCGCACACCTCTATTTTCGCTACGAGATCGACTCGATCCGCGCGGCGGAGGAAGAGCTCGCCGCGAGCGGCGACATCCCGACGGCGAAACGCTTTGGACTTCCCGACTCGCGCATCGCCCGCACGCTCGGCATCTCCGAGCAGGAAGTTCGCTCGCGCCGCGGGCGCCCGGGCCGACTGGCGGTCGACTCCTGTGCCGCCGAGTTCGAGGCGCGCACTCCCTACTTCTATCTCTCCTTCGAGCAGGGCGACACCGTCGAGGCGCTCGAGAAACCGCGCATCCTCATCCTCGGCTCGGGCCCGAACCGAATCGGTCAGGGAATCGAGTTCGACTACTGCTGCGTGCACGCTGCGCGTAGCTTCCGCCGGCTCGGTTACGAGGCGGTGATGCTCAACTCAAACCCCGAGACGGTCTCGACCGACTACGACACCTCCAGCCGCCTCTACCTCGAGCCGGTGACGCTCGAACGCGTTCTCGACGTTGCCCGGTACGAGCAGCCGCAGGCGGTGGTGGTCACGCTCGGAGGCCAGACGCCGCTCAAACTGGCGCGGGCGCTAGCCGACGAGGGGGTGCCGCTGGCCGGCGATCCGCTGGCCTCGATCGAGGCGGCCGAGGACCGGGGCGCCTTCGGCGGAGTGCTCGCCGAGCTTGGCCTGCGAGCGCCGCGCTGGGGGACGGCGTCGACCAGCGCCGAGGCCCGTGAGTTGGCCCGCGAGATCGGCACACCGGTACTCGTGCGCCCGCACTACGTGCTCGGGGGCCGCGGGATGAGAGTCGTTCGCGACGCCGAGGCGCTCGAGATCACCGAGCCGGTGCTCGTCGACGAGTATCTCGAGGGGGCGATCGAGTTGGACGTCGACGCCCTCTGCGACGGTGGCCACGCCTGGGTTGCGGCCGTGCTCGAGCATGTCGAGCCGACGGGAGTGCACTCGGGCGACTCGGCCTGCGTCGTGCCGGGGCCCTCGGTCGTCGCGGCGCTGGAGCGCGAGATCAGGGAACTGACTGACGCCCTCGCCGGCAAGCTGGGAATCAGGGGACTGCTCAACCTGCAGCTCGCTCTGCATCACGGTCACATCTACGTGCTCGAGGCGAATCCCCGTGCCTCGCGCACCGTGCCGTTCGTGGCCAAGGCAACCGGAATTCCCCTGGTCGACGCCGCTTGCCGACTGATGATGGGCGCGCGGCTCGAGGAGCTAGGCCTACCCGAGCGGGCAGAGCCGACCCGCGTCTGGGCCAAGGAGGCGATCTTCCCCGAGGATCGCTTCGCCGGCGCCGCCGTTCGCGGTCCCGAGATGAAATCGACCGGCGAGGTGATGGCCGGCGGTCGGACCGCAGCCGAGGCCTACGCCCGAGTGCTTCGCGGCGCGGGGCACGGGCACGCCACCGGGAGTATCGGCCCTTCACTTCAGGAGCTCGAGATAACCGCGAGACGAGGCCGGAATCTCGGCCGTTTCGAGAAGAGTTCGTAGGAAAACACCTCTTCCGGGGGAGGCGAATGCCCCTATCTCGGGACACTGCTTCATGGCGGAACTCCCGAAAGTGAACCTGATGGTGCGCTTCCATCGTTTTTGCGTGCGGGGCGGTCTGCGGGCGATTCTTCTGACCGGCGCCTTGGGCTGCCTCGGTTTTCTCTGTACAACCGCCGTTGCCGGCTCGCGCTCCGACGGCTCGTCTTCCCAGACCGCGCACGACTCGCCTTCGGCCGAGAGCATCGTTCGCTTCGATCCGGGCACCTCGGTAGCCGACATGCAGAAGATCGTTACGAACGCCGGCGGCGATGTGGCGACGGTGATGCCCGAGATCTCCGCTGTTGCCGTTCGCACCGACAGCGCCGATTTCAGCGACGAGGTCGGAGTCAATCCCAAGGTGAACGCTGTCTTCGTCGATCGCTACATCTCCTGGGGATCGTCGGACAGTCGTCTCGCCGGTGACAGCAAGCTCCCCAGCGCCTTCGTGCCGAAGGGAAAGACCAACTCGTTCCCCGATCCGCTGCACGATGCGGCGGCTCCTAACGCCGAGGGAATCGTCCAGTGGGACGACAACCGCATGGACGTCCCGAGCGCCTGGAAGAAGACGAAGGGCGACAAGTCGATTGTTGTGGCAGTACTCGATACTGGTGTCCAGGGGAACACGAAGGAGTTGCGCGACAACTTCGATTCGAAAACCTCCGAGAACGCCCTCGACTGCAAGTCGATCATCCGCGATTACGGGCGCGGCTTCCTCACCGACAACGGCATCCTCGACGAGTGTCGAAACGGCGACACGGATGGCCACGGTACCTGGGTTGCGAGCCGGATCGGGGCCGCGGCGAACGGGTTCGGGTCGAACGGCGTCGCGCCTAAGGTGACAATCCGTAGCTACAAGGTGCTGGCGGGTGACTTCGGCGGTCTCACGAGCTGGATTGTCAACGGCATGGTCGATGCCTGCCGCGACGGAGCCGACATTCTCAACATGTCGATCGAGGGTTACGACGACCCAACGCTCGACTCCGATGCCCAGGACTATCTGCTCTGGGCCGACGCGGTCAAGTACTGCCGCTCGCGCGGTACGACGATCATCGCCGCGGCCGGGAACGAGCACGTTCGTGTCGACCGCACCAACGTCACGGTTGCGGGTCGGAAGTTCGTCGGTGCCGGTCGTGTTGCCACCGGCTCAAAGGGAATCGGGACCGTCTATCCGGGCGACTCGATCGAGCCTTACTACACCGACTTTCGTGGGATGCTTCTGGTGCCCGGCGGAGTCCCGGGTGTGATCACCGTCTCGGCGACCGCGAACGAAGTGGTCAACGCACCCGACGCCGATCCCTCGGTTCGCTGGCCGGCGAAATGGGTGGGCGCGCGAGACCAGCTCGCCTACTACTCGAACTACGGCTCGCGCATCGATCTAGCCGCGCCGGGCGGAGCGCGTCAATTCAATATTGCGCTCTTCGACGGTGGCGTCGACGATTTGCTCGCGGGAGGGTATGGCACTTTCTCGGCGGTCGACCCGAGCTCGGCGTACTGCACCGATCCCGAGACTTCGGCCTCGTACAACTCAGCCTGCTTCACGATCGGTGGGCAAGGCTTCGCCTGGTCGCAGGGAACCTCCATGGCCGCGCCCAATGTTGCCGGCGTTGCAGTGCTCGTCCTCGCGACCCATCCTCGCTTGCTGAACAACCCCGACGCGCTGCTGGCTCGTTTGGAGCAGACCGCCAACGACGGAGTCACCAACCACACCGGGCCGAACGACCCGGATAACACGACCGCGGCTATCGACACTACGCCGTGCGCCACGGGCTACTGCCATCTCGACTTCAAGCATCCGATCTCATCCGACGACGCCTACGGCGCGGGCATCGTCGATGCCGGCGACGCGGTTTCCTAGTTAGGGCCGATCCCGCCAGGCCTACACGGCCGAAGCGACCGCCCCGCGGCGCCAGTGATCGCCCAGACCGCTTGCCGCACTACCAGTGCGCCTTCACGGTCCGTACGGCCCCTGGCATCCACGGCTCAACCCCTTCGACCGCGCATCCCTAACGGGATAGGCCTTCATTCGCTATCCCTCGCTGGCGGCCACAGGGGCAGCATCTCCTTCGGCTTCCTGTCCGGAGCCCTCATGCTCCTCTTCCAGCCGGGCGACGTTTCCCTTGGGGTGAACTCGTTTGAAGTCGCGCAAAGCGGCATCCCAGTCGTCGAGTAGCGCCTTGGCGCGGGAAGAGCCGGTGAGCTCGAGATGCTGCTCGACCAGCAAACGCAGGCTCGCCGCCGCCTTTCCCGGCGGTTCGGCGGCAACCAGATCTGGGTTCATACGAGTCTCCAGCCGCCCTTCCGGGTCGTAGACGAAGGCTTGGCCACCGCTCATTCCGGCGCCCAGGTTGCGACCGAAATCGCCCAGGATGACGACGGTTCCTGCGGTCATGTACTCGCAGGGATGCTCGCCGGTGCCCTCGACGACGGCGACTGCGCCGGAGTTTCTGACGGCGAAGCGCTCGCCTACACTTCCTGCGATGTGGAGCCGTCCGCCCGTTGCGCCATAGAGCAGCGTATTACCGGCCAGAACGGGATGGCCTCTGACTTCCGCCCCCGGCCGGATGACGATCGTCCCTCCATTCATACCCTTGCCGACGTAGTCGTTGGCGGCGCCGGTCAGCTCGAAAGTGATCCCGTCGGCGAGATAGGCACCGAAACTCTGCCCGGCGGATCCGCGGAAGCGAACGAGGACCGAGCCAGGCGGCGCGCCGAAGCCGAAGCGCTCGCCGACGTCACCGCCGAGACGCGCCCCCACGGTTCGGTCGCCGTTTCCGATCTCATATTCGAGCTCGAGCTCAACCTCGTGCTCGAGAATCTCGGCCGCTTCCCTCGATAGCCGGTCGCCTAGCGCACCGCCGACCGAGTCGATCGGACGCTCGCCGACGAAGCGAACATGTCCCTCGCCGGTCTGGACGAGTAGTGGCGAGAGGTCGAGCAGATCCTTTCGAGGATGGCCTGTCTTTCTCTGGCGCAAGAGCTCGACACGCCCGATAGCCTCGTCGAGCGAGTGCAGCCCGAGCTCGGCGAGTTGGCGGCGTGCCTCTTCAGCGACGAAGAGGAGATAATTGGCTACCTTTTCCGGTGTACCGGTGAAGCGTTTGCGCAGCTCGGGACGCTGGGTTGCGATACCGACCGGGCAGCTGTCGAGATGACAGGCGCGCACCATCAGGCAGCCCTCGGCGAGTAGAAGCGCTGTTCCGAAGCTGTACTCGTCGGCTCCGAGCAGGGCTGCGACGACGACATCGCGCCCCGTCTTGAAGCCTCCATCCACACGCACGCGAACTCGACCCCGCAGCCCCTCCGAGACGAGCGCCTGCTGCGTCTCGGCTAGCCCGAGCTCCCAGGGAGCGCCCGCGTTCTTGATCGAGGAGAGTGGGCTCGCTCCGGTCCCTCCGTCGCAACCGGCGATGTGCACGATGTTCGCGAGCGCCTTGACGACTCCGGCTGCGACGATTCCCACGCCCGCTTCGGCGACCAGCTTTACCGAGACCTCCGCCTTCGGGTTCACCTGCTTGAGGTCGAAGACGAGCTGGGCGAGATCCTCGATCGAGTAGATGTCGTGGTGAGGCGGCGGCGAGATCAATGCCACTCCGGGCTCGGTGTGACGTAGCTTGGCGATCTCGGGCGACACCTTATGTCCCGGTAGCTGGCCGCCCTCGCCCGGCTTGGCCCCCTGCGCGATCTTGATCTGGAGCTCCTCGCCCGAGCGAAGGTAGGGAGGAGTAACGCCGAATCTTCCCGACGCCACCTGCTTGATTCTGGAGTTGTTGCGTGACTTGAAGCGCTCGATCGCCTCGCCGCCCTCGCCCGAGTTCGAACGCGCGCCGATCATGCTCAGCGCCGCCGCCAGCGTCTCGTGCGCTTCGGCGGAGAGCGCGCCTTGGCTCATCGCGCCGGCCGAGAATCGCTTGGCGATGGAGGCGACCGGCTCGACCGAGTCGAGCGGGACAGGTGGCCCGGCCGGAACCATTTCGAGTAGGTCGCGCAGCTCTAGCGCCTCTCGGCTGTTCACGGTCTCGGCGAACTTCTCGTACGCCTCCCAGTCCCCGTTGCCGACCGCGTGGCGCAGCAGTTGGTTCACGTCCGCCTCACCGTCGAGACTGTCACGCAGCGAGCTGATCACCTCTCCGGTAGTCGCGTGCTGCTCACCGTTCAGCCGCCACTTGATGTTGCCGGGGTTCCCGATCTCGGGCTCACGGGCGAAGGCATCGGCGGTTCGCAGCCAGGAATCCGCCTCGAGCTCGGCGAACCTGGCGCCGCTCACCGCAGATGGCGTGTTTGTGAAGGCAACCTTCATCACCTCGTCGGCGAGACCGATGGCTTCGAAGATCTCGGCGCCGCGGTAGCTCGCCACATCGGCGATCCCCATCTTCGACATGATCTTGAGAACGCCGTCTTCGATCGCCGTGCGGAAGCGCTCCTGGGCGGTGGCGGCATCGGGGTGATCTCCGCCGAGCTTGCCGGTCTCGGCCAGCGAGGCGACCGTCTCGAGTGCGAGGCGTGGGCAGATGGCGTCGGCGCCGTAACCGAGCAGGGTGGCGAAATGGTGTGTCTCGCGTGGTTCGTCGCTCTCGACCAGGATCGAGGCGCGCGTCCGTAGCTCTGCCCTGACGAGATGTTGGTGCACGGCACCGACCGCGAGCAAAATCGGAATCGGAGCGCGCTCGGCCGAGATCGCACTGTCGCTGATGAGCAGGAGCTCCCGGCCGTTTTCAGCGGCGATCGCGGCCTCTGTGGCGAGGCGTTTACAGGCTCGCTCGAGTCCCTCGGCGGCGTTGAAGGTGGCGTCGAGGCGAATCGTGTCGAGGGCGTCCAGCCCCTGCGGGTAGAGGAAGAAGCTCTCGAGCTCGATCAACCGCGCCGCTTCGGGTTGTTCGACGAGAAGCGATCCGCGCGCGCCCAGCCGAGTCTTGAGGCTGAAAACGATCCGCTCACGCAGCGAGTCGAGCGGGGGATTGGTGACCTGAGCGAAGCGTTGCTTGAAGTAGGCAGGAAGCAGGCGCGGGTGATTCGATAGCGGTGTGATGGCCGCATCGTCTCCCATCGACGAGGTCGGTTCGTGACCGGTTGACCCCATCGGGCGCAGGATGATGTCCAGCTCTTCGCGGGTGAAGCCGAAGGCGGCATGACGGTGAGCCAGGTCTTCGATCGGATCTACCGACGGTTCGCCGATCGAAGCGTTGATCATGCCCTCGCGCAGCCAGCGCCCGTAAGGAGCGCGGGTCGCCAGATCGCCCTTCAGCTCCTCGTTGGAGAGCAGGCCGCCGCGTTCCGGATCGACCGCGATCATCTGGCCGGGGCCGAGCTTGCCGTACTCGGTTGTCACGTCGTTCGGCAGGTCGACCAGCCCAACCTCCGACGCGCAGACCACCAGCCCGTCCGAGGCCGTGATGTAGCGCAGCGGGCGCAGGCCATTCCGATCGAGTCTCGCGCCGACGACCTTACCGTCGGTGAAGATGACACCCGCCGGGCCGTCCCAAGGCTCGATCAAGCAGGCGTGATAGCGATAGAAATCGCGCACCGCCTCGTCGATCTCGGTGGCTTCCTCCCAGGCCTCCGGGATGAGCATGGCAAGCGCATGGCGAATGTCGCGGCCGCCGCGCACGAGCAACTCGAGCGCGTTGTCGAGGGTGCGCGAGTCGGCGCCGGCATCTTCGATTGCCGGAAAGAGCGAGGCATCGTCCGAGGTGCCAAAACGATGCTCGCGTGCTCGCATCCAGTTGACGTTGCCGGCGAGAGCGTTGATCTCGCCGTTGTGGCAGAGCATGCGGAATGGCTGTGCGCGTTCCCAGGTTGGAGTCGTGTTGGTGGCAAAACGCTGGTGGAAAACGCCAAACGGGATCTCGATCTCGGGATTGCTCAGATCTGGATAGAAGCCGTCAAGCTGATCGGCAGCGCAGAGAGCCTTGTAGGTGACGGTGCGGAAGGAGAGCGAGGCCATGTAGACGTTCGCTCCCGAGCGCTCTATTCGCTTGCGGGCACGAACGGCCGCCAGCTCCGCCTCGTCCTCGCTTGCCCCTGCAGGCGGAGTCAGATGAGCCTGCACGATCGTGGGCGCGCTTGCTCTGGCGCGCTCGCCGAGATGCTTGTAGTCGACCGGTACCTCGCGCCAGCCCGCAAAGCCGATCCCCATTTCCGTGCAGGCACTTTCGATCGTCGCGCGAGCCGCGTCGTCATACAGGAACACCATCGCCAGACCGCCGTACGGAGCGAGTGTCGGCGAAAGGGGAATGAGCACCCCGGCTCCGTCGCCGGTCAGACGGTCGGCATTGACGGCCCCTCGATGACGTACGCGTTTGAGCGCGGCGAGGATGAGATCGAGAACGCGCCGCGACGGACGGCCCTGGGCGTCGGCGATGAAGCCGATTCCGCAGGCATCCCGTTCGGTCGTTCGGTTGTTGACTTGATACAGCGAGCGCGTTGTCAAGTTCTTCTCGATCCTCTTGGAGAAAGGGGAGCCTTGCTGAATCCCGGGACGGCTAGACCCGGATCTCGCCTCCTTTCTCCTACGGCCGGCGCGGAGGCGAGAAGACGCCGGCTAGCGTTTTCCAACACGCTTGGCCACGATGAGCGCAGCTGAGCGGACGGTGACAACCGTTATCCCAGACGTTGGCGGTGTTGTCGCTGCACTAGCCATCGGAGCCAAGACTATACGTCGTAAAGTGACCTCGATCCAAAGCGTAGCGTACACGGCGAGGGCCCCAAAAGGGGGTTTCTACGTATCTAGCCCTAGACCCCGTCCTGTCGGGAGGCGAGAATCAGAGAGTCATGGCCATCTCGGATCTCGAGCTAGAGCGAATCGGAGAGTTGCGCGGCTTCCTGCTTGGCTACGCGAAGCTCCATCAGGCGCTCACGATCTCGCTCTACGACCACAACGTCTTTGTGCTTCCCATCGAGGGTAGCGTCGAGGAAACACTGCAGAACCACTTCGATTCGCTCGGTCAGAAGCTGAAGCCGCCGGTGAAGCACTGGGAGATGAAGCTGGAAGAGCTGAAACCGTGGGAGCAGCCCGCAGAGGAGCTGTTCAGCCGCTGGTTACTCGCCGACGACGAGCTGCGTGAGTTCTACCGCACGAGACGCGAGCACGATCCCCGGCCCGGCGAGATCCATATCGGAACGAACGACATCGCTCGTAGCCTTCGCGAGCAGCTTGAGGCTCTGCTCGGGAGGGGGAAGAAACAGGTCTGGGTCGTGTCGATGCACGCGCTCGTCGGTGCGGCCGACTGCTACCTGGCCACGCTCGACGATCACCTCGCCTTCGGGCTTGGCGACGGGTTGCTGCTCGTCAGCTTCACGATGCTTCGCTGATCTCGCTTTCTCGGCCGGCGGCTCCTACCGGCCGGGCGCGACCGGCCGGTAGGAGCCGCCTGACGCCGCTGAGCGCACTTCGCTCTCCGGGGCCGTGCTGAAAGCACTGTCCTCTCCGGCGAAGCACTCTCAGCGGCGCCCCGAGAAAGCGAGAGGCGCCGGGCTCGAATCCGCTTAGTTCTATTCGTTGTCAAAAACACAACGAAGTCGCTGCGCACTGGCGTCTTTCCAAGTCCGATCGCTCGGTGAAGAATCGCCCTTGTGCTGGCCTGACGGAGCTAATGTCGACACGGGCATGTTGTAATAGCGGTAGATGCGAAACCCGTTGCTCATCCGTGCCGCTGCGCTCGTCCTGAGTAGTCTGCTTCTAGCGAGCGCCTGCGGATCCCGCTNNGTCGAGTGCTGGGGCGACAACGAAGAAGGTGAGTTGGGCGACGGCACCATGAGGAGCAGCCGCCATCCGGTCGTCGTGAAGGGGCTCACGAAGGCGGTCGCGGTCAGTGCCGGGGGCAACTGGTCCTGCGCCATCGTCTCCGGAGGTAAGGTGAGGTGCTGGGGCTTCGAGACGCTCGGTAGCGATGGCGGCCCACGTCAGACCTCGAGCCCAGTACCGATTCCGATCAATGGCATCGCGAAGGCCGTCAAGATCAGCGTCAGCGGAAACGGCTGCGCGCTCATCTCCGGCGGGACGATTAAGTGTTGGGGCGGTCTCAACAGCGACAGGTTGGGAGATGGAAAGTCCGAAGGGGACTGGTCGGGCCGCGGCTTCTTCCCGCCGGTCGAGGTCGTAGGCATCCACGATGCCATCGACGTCAGCGTCGGCTATAGCCACTCGTGTGCGGTTCTTGCCAACGGAAGGGTGAAGTGCTGGGGTGAGAACCAGTATGGAGAGATCGGCGACGGCAAGATGTGGGACGGAAACCCAGACAACGTACTGACCGATCTCTCCCCGGTCTTCGTGAAAGGGATCAGGAACGCGCGCGCCGTTGCCGTCGGCGACGGCGATAGCTGCGCGCTTCTATCCGACGGCAGCATCAAGTGCTGGGGCGACAACCAGATGGGCCAACTGGGTGTCAGCAATGCCGAGATGTGGGTTGCGCTGGAGAAGATGCTGCCCCACCATGTCTCACACGCCGCCGTGCTCAGGGCAGCTCGCACCGCGAATCTTCATCCCAAAGCCGTCAAAGGGATCGACGCGACGATCATCAGGGCAATTCGCACCGTCACGCTTCGTCCCACCGCCGTCACCGGGATCCACTCGGCTATCGCCATCAGCATGGGCGATTACCACGCCTGTGCCCTGATCTCCGGAGGCAGCATCGAGTGCTGGGGCCAGGCGGGCGATTGGATCAAGGGCTTCAAGGTGGTCGGAGCGCTCGGAGACGGCAAGGCGTCACACGGCCACGTCTCGGTTGCCGGTGGCGATCCGAAGCACGGCTACAGCTACGACTTCAGCCCGATTCCGGTTCGAGCCAAAGGGATCTCCGATGCGACCGCGGTGAGCGCGGGTGCCGTTCACACTTGTGCGGTGCTTCGAAGTGGAGCGGTGGAATGTTGGGGCGGCAACAACTACGGCCAGCTCGGAAGCTCCGTGAACGGCAGCAGTCTCGTTCCCAGCAGAGTCCGCGGTCTGAAGTAGAGCCGTCTTCTTCAGAAGCACCACCGTTGAGTGCTTTTGCGGTTTCGCTCAGAAGCCGCAGTCTCATAAACGCCCCAGCCCGACCTGGAGAAGCGCGGGTGATCGCCTCTAGCGCCCGCTGATAGCGCTGATCTCACCGTGCTCCAGAGCAGCGGTCTGCCCGAGAGCTCACAAGCACTCCTGAAGATCTCAGATGCTCGCATCGGTCGATCGGCTCGCGCGAGAGCCAACGAGATCCATCTGACAGCCGACGGCTCCTCGGCCGGAGCCGAACGCGGTTCAACGGGATTTGCAGCCGCTTTTCGCAGTAGATGCTCGTGTATCGCGCTTAACCTAGGGAGCTCAACCCCGGCTCGAGGGTTTGAACGTGCTCCGTTTAGTTCCAAAAGGTTTGAACGCGCTCCGCTTCCTATGACCCAAACTGCAACGTACGAATCCCTGAGCGGCGCTTCAGGGCCACAGCGCTAATGGCCGTCGCCACTAGAGGGGCATGCCGAGCTCATCTCGGTAACCATATGGTCATGAAGACGCGCACCATCGGCCTCGCCACCTTCGCCGCCGCTTGTGCCTGGTGCGCACCTGGGCCGGCGCCGCACGTTCCGGCGCTGGCACGAATGTTGGGTATACGCCGCCGCTTGCCGCACCTGGAAGGCGTCGCGCTCACCTTCGACGACGGCCCCGACCCTCGCACCACGCCGGTCGTCCTGGCCGCGCTCGCTCGCGCGCAAGCGACCGCGACCTTCTTTCTCGTCGGCGAACAGGTGGAGCGCTTTGGCGAGCTCGCCGCCGAGATCGCCGCTGCCGGGCACGAAATCGGCCTACACGGCTATCGCCACCTGCCGACGCTCCTACGAACGCCACGCGACCTGAACGCCGATCTCGACCGTGCCGAGACGGTTATCACCGAGGCGACCGGGCGCAGGCCCGTTTTCTACCGGGCGCCCTTCGGCGTCTTCAGCACCGCCGCGCTTCTCGCCGCGCGGCGCCGTGGCTGGACACCGCTGCTCTGGTCGCGCTGGGGGCGTGAATGGGAGCACGGAGCCACGGCGGAGAACGTCGCACGGCGAGCCACCAAGTCGCTCACGGCCGGTGACGTCGTCCTTCTGCACGACGCCAGTCACTACGGGCTCTCGGGATTTGCCGATGCCGCTGCCGGAGCGCTCCCGACGATCCTCGAGACACTCTCGGAGCGTGGGCTCGCCGCTGTTGCCGTCAGCCGTCCGGAGTAGCGGCACGTTTCCTCGGTTAAAGGGCGTGGCCGCTCGCCAGTAGAGCTAGACGGCCTGATAGGCCGTTCCCAGTCCTGATTAACGATCCGAGCGGGAATCCAAAAGCTGCTTGACGGAGACGCCTCTCAGTCCATTGCGTGCCAGTGTCGCGAGCAAGTTATCGATCGCCGCGTTCGCCTCCGGCCGGCGCTTGTCGAGTTCGAGGACGATCACCTCGCCGCGATGCAGACCTCGCGACGGAGCGGGCACGTCAGGGCCGAAGCGTGAACCGCTGATCGGGAGGGCCCCCTGCCCGCGGGCGAGTAGGTACTGACCGAAGGTGAGCGCATCGGGGGCGAGGTAGTAGCGAACACCGCGCACTCGAAGCGCGGCGAAGAGATCATTCAGGTGATCGCGCGTGTGCAGCCAGCCCGTCGCCTCGCCTGAACCGAGCGCCGGAAGCGGCTCGTCTTGCGCTCTGGCGAGTGACCTCAGGAGCCCGCTGCCGACCGGTGCAGAGAAGGCGAACGAGGCGTGCGCGTGGTGTCGACGGAGCTCAGTCACAAGCCCGGGAACCAGCGAGGGTGAAGCGGTGATGACGAGGCCCACGTCGCCCTGACCTGTCGACACGACGCTGAGCGGCGCCACGTCCAGCGTGTTCGCGGCGAGAGCGTAGGGAAGGTCGGTGGACAAACCCCAGATCGGAAGTATCAGCGCGACGGTAGCTAGCGTCGCGCGCCGCGCCAGTCGAGCTCGGAGCGCGGGCTCGGTGGTTGGGCGCGGCGTAGCTTCAAGGACGAGGCTCGCGCAGGATGGCGCGGAGAGCGTCGTCCTCACTACAGTGCGAGGCCGCTCGAGAACACTCCGAAGCGAAACCGTCAACTCCTCCGGCGAGAGCGCCAGCCGACCCAGACCATGCTTGACGAGCGCCTTCGCGGTCAGACGAGCGTGACCGGGAGGGGCGCCGTAGGCGATCACAGGGCAGTTGCGAGCGAGCGCCTCGAGCACCGTCACGCCGCCCGTCGAATGCACGAGAGCGTCGGCAGCGGCAAGCACGTCGCTCATCGCGTCGGTGAAGCCCCAGACGGAGACTCGAGTCTCGGCGGCAAACGCAAGCTCGAGGCGCCGGCGCGTGCTCTCGTTCCGCCCGGCGAGGCAGATGACGGAGAGACCCTCGATCTCGAGCGCGGCGCGAGCGGCCTTCTCGAGCTCGCCGACTCCCCAGCCGCCGCCCGAGACGACGGCGATCGCACCGGCTTCGGAAAGCCCGAGCGCGCGACGGGCCTGAGCACGCGTCCTCGGCTCGCGGAAGGCGGGCGCGAGCAGCGGTCGGGCGCAGCGTGCGCTTCCCGGTCCCGCCATGCGCTCGACCTGCGCAACGCAACTCTCGTGCATGACCAGATGGAGATCGACGCCCGGGTGCACCCAGAAGCCGAGGCCGTCGAGATCGGTGATCGTTGCAATAACCGGCACCTGAATCCGGTCGCGGCGACGCAGGTGGCCGAGCACGCAGGTCACCGGCGGATGGGTCGAGACGATGATGTCTGGATCGACCAGTTCGATCCTCCGCAGGAGGGGGCGCGAGCCGAAGGAGACGATTACCCACTGGCCGATGCCGCGACAGAACGAAGAGCGCTCAAGTAGTCGGTAGAAGAGTCCGTAGATACGAGCCACATGTCCGAACTGCCACCGGTATAGGTCGCAGAGGATGAAGCGCAGGACGCGTCCGATTTCGTCGAGTGCGTCTATGAGAACAATCTCGAGCTCGCCGTCCTCATCCTCGAGCTCGGCTACGACCGCGCGTGCAGCCGCGACGTGACCCTCGCCCACTGGCGCGGTGAGAACGAGAACGCGCCGGCGAGCGCTGGTGCGTTTGTCTGTGACGCGCTGAGGCGGACGGAGAAAGCGAACGATCGCTCGCACGAGCCAGAACGCCGCGACCTCGGCAGCGACGAGCAGAAGGCCGGAGATCAAGATCAAGAGCACGAGTTCGTATTCTTCATCAAATCCGTGGCTGCGATTCCCGGAACGGTGCCAGAAGCTCATGCGGGTTACGCATCCGCAGTGTCACGATAGCGCGAGATAAAACCAGTAGCGGCGTTCGCCGGCCGAGAAACATCTCACGCCGAGCGGACATCCTGCTCGTTGAGCACGTAGCGGAGGAAGCGTCCCCGTGAGCACCGCACGGCACTCGGGCCTGCCTACTCGCGGCCGAATCGATGTCTGGACGGCCTTCGACTCGCGACCGATCCACGTCACCGTCTGGCCGCTCGATCCAAGGAGATCGTGATCTGAGCCTTGACATAGCCCACTTTCATGGGTGTCTGCTCTCGCGAAGCGCGCCTAGCGGCGCCTCGAGGAGGCCAGAGGCGCCCGGTTCGAATCCGTTTAGCTCCATCTCGCGTCCTCGGCCGGCGACTCCTTTAGGCCGGGCGCGACCGGCCTACGGAACCGCCTGACGCCGCTGGCGGCACGATCCTCTCCGAGGCCGTGTTGGTAACACTGTCCTCTCCGGGCCCGCACCGCCAGCGGCGCCCCGAGAACGCGAGAGGCGCCCGGTTCGAATCCGTTTAGCTCCGCGCTCGGAGAGCTATGCGGCTGCCGCCGCGGCTCCGGAACCGAGAATCTTTCCGAGCAAGGTCAGTCCGACGCCGGCGAGCGCGCCTCCGCCGACGCAGACGGCCGCCGCGCCCGCGGTCGGATAGACGAGAGCGAACTGCTGCAGCAGCACGCCCAGTCCGAGACCGCCGATCAAACCGGCTACCAACCCGAGCAGCGACCTTCCAAAGCCCAGCGCGCCTGCGTGTACGGCGAGCCCGAGAGCCCCGGCGACACCCGCAAGACCAGCGAGTGCGGCCACCAGTCCGACGATTCCGGCGACAGTCGAGAGCGGGTTGCCCTTCACCCGTACGAGCGCCGAGCCACTACAGGAAACCCCGCCCGAGCTCGAGCCGATCACCTTGTAGAGGCCGACTCCGTATTTCGCGTACTTCTTCACCTCGACCGAGCTGGCCCACGACATGCCGTGCGACGGCTTGTCGCGAACCGTCCAGCGCATACCGGCGAACTCGATCTGGATCTTCAAGTGCGAGATCTGAGCGGCGGCGCTCATCGACACCGGAACGATCGAGTTCTTCTTGACGGCGATGGCGCCGCTGAACGCGCCCGTCCCGCGCCCCTTGACGTTCTGGTTGGCGATGCTTGCGGAGCAAGAGCCGCTGATGTTCGCAACTGCGGAGGGAGTGGTAATCGCAGCGGCCGCCACCGCGGCGATCACTGCGAGAGGAATACGAAATGGGTGGAAACGAGCCACGACTGACCACCTCCAGGGGAGTTGAGTTGCGGCGATTATAAGAGCCTATCCCGCTAGGCCTGCACGACCGATGCGGCCGTTTCGCGGCCAGGCGGTTGAGTGCTTCATTTGAAACGTGCTCTAGGAAAGTAAGCGCGCGTGAACGGCAAGAGCGCGCTCAACCGGCTCCGCGCCGGCGGCCTCCCGCGCCAGGCGCAGGAGCGGGTTGCTATCGCCCGAGTGAAGGAATGCCTCGCTCTCGTTCCTGATCCCGCCTTTGCCGAGCCGTGGAATCCCAGCCGCCCAGAGGGCGCCGTCTCCTGTCAGGCTCTCGGCCTGCAGGCGCGCGCAGAACTCGAGTAGCGTCGCCAAGTCGGCCACGACGGCCACGTCTCTGAGCTCGCTCACGAGCACGAGACCGCGGGCATAGAGCCGATCGCCGAGCAGCAGCGCGAGATTCGGCTCGCCTGGTGTGAACAGACGCGAGTGGCCGTAGTGAACGAGATAACCCTCGTAGACGGTCTCGATGCCCAGCGCCAACTCGGGCGCGGCCAGCGGCGAGAAGGCGAGCTGCCCGTTGCGCTTCGATCTCGGCAACAGCAAGTCGTTCCAGAGACCGTTTTCGCTTTCGCCGGCCAAGCGCTGCCAGAGCTCGTTGTTGGGCTCGCCGGCGCTCACTAGCTCTCGGTCAAGCGTGGTAGGGCGAGCCGCGCCACTGTTCCCCAGAGCACGAGCAACCCAGCCAGCCAAAGAGCTTCCGGGCCGATGGTGGCCCAAGGGTGAAGGTCATAGAGCGCCGAAGAGAAGAAACGCTCGCCGTGACCGAAGGGGAAGAGGTCGCTGACGACTCCGGCGGGCGGTGCGATCTCTCTGGGAATCAGGCCAAGCAAGACGATCGGAAGTGCCACCAGCAGAGCTCCCAGCGTGGCCGAGCGGCCCTCGCGAGCAAGCGCTCCGATCAATGTTCCGATCGCGCCCAATACTGCGCCGCAGAGCGCCACGCCGATCAGCACGAGCGGAATCCGCTGCCAGGGCTGGCCGCCCGCGATATCGCCGATTTCCACAATGGCTCCGAAGGCGAGCAAGATCACGGCGCCGACCGCGAGCGAGATGATCGTCGCGAGCGCGACCTTGGCGGCGAGCAGAGACAGCCTCGATACCAACCCTCGCCCGAGCAGGCAGGCAACGTTCTCGTCGCGCTCCGAGGCGGTGACCGCGGCGCCGAGAGCCAGCGCCAGAATGCTCACCGTCAACGCCAGCGCGTAGGCCTGCATCTGCGCCGAGAGCAGCCAGCCACGGCCGCTGCGAGTCGCGGTCGCAAGACGGATCGGCTGAGCGACGGCGCGGGCCGAGACCTCCGAGGCCCGAAGTGCGCTTTCTGCCGTGTCGAGGAAACGTATGACCTCGGCTGTCTGCGGGTTGTTCTTCTCTGCCGCCAGGAGCGCGCGCGCCTTCTTTATCCCCAGCACCTTGAAGTTCGAGCCGAAAAAGCCGGCTGTACCTCCGTTGCGAATGATCGAGATGTAACCGATCGCGTCCTTCAGATAGGCGTCTTGAAGCTTGCGGTTGAGGCTGTAGACAAGCGCTTGCATCTGCTGAGTCACCCGTGACGAAATACCGCCCTGCGAGGTCTCGAACTCGACCTGCGGGCTGTTGCTGACGCTCTTCAGATCGTTGATGAAGCCGGGCGGGATCGTGATCACACCCACCACCTCGCCGGTGCGCAATGCCTGGGCGGCTTGGGGCTTCGACATCCATGAGATGCGGACGTTCTTGGCCACCTCGTCGATCAGGTTCTTGATGTGGTACGTGTGACCGGCGACCTCGGTCTTGCCCGGGATGTGGTCGAGGTCGACGACGGCGATACGCGGACGGGAATTGGCATAGCCGGCGACCGTGCCTACGAGCCCCGCGATCAGGAGCGGATAACAGGCCAGCAAGATCACCACCAACGGCGCCCGGCGCAGCGAGAGGAGATCCTTGCGCGTGAGTAGGACGGCGTCGCGCAGAGTCTTCATGGCTCACGCTCCCAAACCGTGTACTCCTCGGGACCTCCAGCAAAGACGAGCTCGCCGGAGTCGAGCGCGATCACACGTGTGGCGTGCCGCTCGATGTCCTCGAGGTTTTGGCTCGAGAAGAGAACCGCGCCTCCCTCGACGACATGACGGTCGGCCTCGCGCCAGAGGAGCGCGCGCTGCTTCGGGTCGAGCGAGGCGGTTGGCTCGTCGAGGAGAAGGACGTTCGGGTCTCCGAGCAGCGCGATAGCCAGGCTCAAACGCTGCCGGTTACCGATCGAGAGGTACGCGCTCAGACGGTCGCTCGGTAGAGAGAAGCGCTTGAGCATCCGGGCGGCTTCGTGATCGGGATTGTCCATCGCCTCGAGGCGGGCGAAGAGAACGAGGTTTTCGAGCGCGGTCAGGCGCCCGTAATGAGCCGGTTTTTGAGGTAGCCAGCCGACCTTGGCCGAGCCGGTAACGGCGATACTGCCCTCGCTCGCTCTGAGCGCCCCGGCCAGTATCGCCATCAACGTCGACTTGCCGGCGCCATTTGGGCCCACCAGCGCGACGGCTTCTCCCGAGCAGAGCTCGAGCTCGATCGGCGCGAGCGCGATCACGTGGCCGAACCGGCGGGACACCGAGCGGGCCGAGAGGAGAGCCTCGGCCACGCTATTCCTCGGGCTCCCGCTCGGCGGGATCATTTGTGCTCTCTTCGTTTTTCTCCTCGGCGGCAGCCGACGACTTCGCTCGCTTTGGCTTCGCTCGCTTTGGTTTTGCCTGTACGGGCGGCGCCGGCGTGGTGGAGACGCCGATCGAGGTTGCGGTAGCCGGCGCCCAGGTCTCGAACGTGATCCTGTCGGCGAAGAACTCCCAGAGTGCGCGCAGCACCGCAAGAAGCGGTAGCGCGACAAAGACCCCGAGCACTCCGTACATCTCGGCCCCGGCCAGCATTCCGAAGATGACGAGTAGGGGATGCAGCCGGAGCGCTGATCCCATCACCTTCGGCACCACTATGTGCCCCTCGATCTGCTGAATGCCAAGGAAGAGTAGGGAGACCCAAAGGGCGGCGATAGGGTGCTGAATGAGCGCGTAAAAGAACGGTGGGATCGCACCGAGCCAGGGCCCGAGATAGGGGATGAGCTCGGTAAAGGCGACCCAAAGCCCGAAATAGAGCGCATAGCGGTCGCCGCCCGGGAGCAGGCCTGTCACGCCGAAGAGCCACAGGCCCACACCGGCGCTGGCGCCGATGATCAGAGAGAGAAGAAGCTGCCCCTTCACGTAACCGGCGAGCGCCTGCTCGAGCTGGGTCATAAGCGGCGGCGAGCCGTTTTTAGGCGGATATTTCCGGTCGATCGCCGCACTCAGCCGGTGCATGTCGAGCAGCATGTAGATCGAGACAACGACCACCAGGACGATGCTGAAGAGAATCGTTATCGCACTCAGGGCCGCTCCCTCGATCAGGCTGATCGCCTTCGATGTGGCTCCCTTGACGTTGATGCTTCGGACGAACTCGAGACCGTGCTTACGGATCTTGATCCGCTCGAGATGGTGCGTGTTGAGCCATATCTGTAACCGGCCGACGTCGCGTTCGGCTCCAGTCTGATGATGGGAGTTGGTCGTCGTGAAGTAGTCGTTGACGCGGTTGGCGGTCGAACGAACGTTGTCGGTACCGACGGTTGCAAGAGCGATGACGCAGAAGGTCGCGGCGGCGGCGAAGCTGAGGTAAACGATCGCGATAGCGATTCCGCGTGGAATCCAGATTCGGCCCAGCGTTCGTACCATCGGGTTCAAAAGCAGGGCGATTAGCCCGGCCACGACAAAAAGGAAGACGACTCGCCCGATCGTGTTCGCGAGTGTCCAGACGAGCAGCAATAGGAGCGGCAAGCCAACGAGCTGGATCCAGCGAGGGATCGCGATTCTGGTCGCCCCGTCGGGCATAGTCGGGATCGTAGCGTGCGCGCTGCGGAAACAGGTGCCACTCCCGATTTGAAAGCGCGGCACCTCTTCGGTACGGTGGCCTGCATGCCTTACCGTGCACACGCGCGTCGGCATCGCCGACGCGCACGGCGGTTGCGCGAGCGGGCCCGTCAAACAGACCACTCTCGGCGGACCGTCTGGCAGGCGGTTCTTGGTATCGCTGCGGCGATCATCACACTTATTCTCGTGCTCAGCGCCTGGACCAACGGTCAACCGGTTTCGCCGCTGGGCGCGATCGCGGCTTCCGGCGACCGGCCAGGCACCATCGTCGTTGCCAGAGCCGGTCTGCTCTCGCTGAAGCTGCCGGTTGCGCGCGGGTCGGTTACCGCGATCGGCTATCACGCCGCGCCCGATACCGTTGCTCTCTCGCCCGAGGGCACGCAGGTAAACGAGGGCCCGCTCGCTCGCCTCTTCCACCGCATCGTCGGCTCTAGAGGCGGCGGCATCAACTACTACGAGCTGTCGGGCGGAACCGGAACCGACAACGCCGCGCTTGATATCGGCGCGGCGCCCGGTACCGATGTCTTCGCGCCCGTCGATGGCAAGGTCGTTCAGATCGAGCCGTACGTCATCAACGGACGCTCGCGCGGTGCGCGTATCGATATCCGCCCCGACGACGACGCAACAGTGATCGTCTCGCTGACCAGGATCGCGGCCGATCCGACGCTCGCGATCGGAGAGCCGCTTCAAGCGGGCACCACGCGAGTGGGAAGCATCATCGACCTTTCCGAGCTCGAACATCAGGAACTCGCCCACTACACGCAGGACTCTGGCAACCACGTGACGATCGAAGTCCAACCGGCCGCGATGTCGGTTGTGCCCTAGGCCGAGGAGTGTTGGTGCTCCTTCAAGCAATACACGCCGGCTTCTCTAGGCCGCAATGCGGCGCGAGGCGTTGTCCTCGGTCGCGTTTGTATCTCTCTCGATACGAGTGCTCCCTGCTTCCTAGCCCCACTTGCTTTTCACGCCCAGAAGCTCAGAAGCATTACTTGAAGGAGTACTAGGAGTGCGCATTCTCTTTCTGGCCGATGTTTTCGGTTCGCCGGGACGGCGACTGCTCGAGCAGAGGCTACCGAGCCTGCGCGAGGAGCTGTCGATCGATTTCTGCCTCGTCAACGCCGAGAACGTCTCCAACGGAGCGGGTCTCACCCCCAGGCACGCCGAGCGCATCCTCGCCGCCGGGGCCGATGCGATCACGCTCGGAAATCACGTCTGGCGAAGACAGGAGATCGTCTCCTACCTCGCGACCAGCGAGCGCGTGGTACGCCCGGCGAACCTCTCGCGCTTCTCGCCAGGGAGAGGCGTGAGTGTTCTACAGACGGCCGACGGTACCAACGTCGCGGTTATCAGCCTGCTCGGCGCTCTGTTCATGAGTGCCGCCCGCGGGCCCTTCGAGATCGTGGACGAGCTCGTCGAGGACGCTTCGCGTCGCGCCTCCATCGTGTTGGTCGACTTCCACGCCGAAGCCACGAGCGAGAAGATCGGGTTAGCCCGCTGGCTCGACGGGCGCGTGACCGCCGTGTTCGGCTCGCACACTCACGTGCAAACCAACGATGCTCGCGTGCTCCCGGGCGGTACCGCGGCCATCACCGACGCCGGCATGACCGGGCCGCACGATTCAGTGATCGGCGTTCGCGCCGAGCTCGCTATCGAGCGGATGCGAACCGGTATGCACGTGCGCTTCGAGCCCGCCGAAGGCGATGTGCGCATAGAGGGCGCACTCGTCGAATGTGACACCAGCGGTCGCGCTCTCAGCTGCGTGGCGATCAGATACCCGACCTAGAGCCGATCCCGCTAGGCCTACACGACCGCTGCGACCGATTCGCGGCGCCAGCCGCCGCCCGAACCGCTCGCCGCACCACCAGTGCGCTTTCGCGACCCGGCCAACGCCTGATATCCACGCCTCGACCATCTCGGCCGCGCATTCCTATCAGGATGGGCTCTGAATAGGCGCTGCCTGCACGGCGTGCAACGCCTGCTCGCGCCTGAGCGGGTCGGCGAGCAGAGTGGCGAAGATACCGATCAGGACGATGTCGCGCAGGAGAACGAAAGCGCTCGGCAAGGCGTCGAAGTGGAGGGCGTAGTCCCAGTAGCGGTACGGGAACCAGAGCTGCGTGAGAACAAGAGAGGTCACGAGCAGAGTAGAGGTGGCGAAGCTGCGCTTGCCGCGAACGAGCAGCACGAAGGGAATGAGCCAGATCATGAACTGGGGCGAGAGCACCTTGCCGAAGGCCACGAAAGCGACGACAGAAGCGGCGCTCGCACGTATGAGCCGCTCACCATTGGCTTCACCCCTGGCGAACCAGATCCAGGTACCGAGTAGCGCCGCAGCCTGAAAAGCCGTCTGCAAAGCCGCGATCAGCCCGGTGCCGCTTCCGGCCAGGTTCTGCGAGCCCGAGCCGCTCACGGTGGTCACTCCGAGTCCGGCGAGGTGGTGCAAGTTCACGAGCGCGGCTGCGCCCAGACTCTCGATCTGCAACGGGCGTGAGAGTTGGATCGAGATGGAGTGCAAAACACCGTGGGGTGCGACGATCACGAAGGGGGCGAAACAGGCCGCGAGTACGGCGATGAAGATTCCCAGGCAGGCGGCGAGCTCGCGCCGGCTTGCTCGCTTCCAAAGCCAAATGCAGCCGACTGGAAGGAGGACGGCTGGAAAGATCTTCACCGCGGTTGCCAGGCCGAGCACACCGAAGCCAAGCCATTCTCGCCCGGCGAGAATCGCCACCAAGCCGGCCAGAGCGAGCATCACTGGCCACAGATCGAAGCGCGAGAGAATCACGGGACCGAGCATGAGCGGCGATAGGGCCAGAAGTGAGAGCGCCGCCGCTGCTTGGCCGTTGGAGGCGCTGAGGCGGCGAAGCGCGACCGCCACCAGAGCAATCGAGGCGAGTCCGCAGACGGCCATCAAGAACTCGAAGTTGCGCCGGTAGTCTGCTCTGACGTTGTAGGGCCCGGGTGTTGGATTGGCTGGATTCGCGCTTTCGGAATTGCCGATAGCCGGAACGACGAACGCCGGCAAGGCGCCGGGCGGATACTCGATCGAGAAGTCCTTATAAGGGACGCTGCCGTGCAACATCCAGTCGCCGTAGCGCTGGTAGAGAGGCGTGTCGATGATGTGATGCTTGTTGTAGAAGCCGTGGTGAATCACGGCCCAGGACGCGAGGAAAAGCATCCCTGCAAGGCAAGCGATGAGCAGCATCGAGCCTCTCGTGACCTCGCAGCGAATCAGCTCACGTAACTTGCTCAGCGTCCCTCCTCGGCTGAACGGTGCCTCCGATACCGGCCAGCAAAGCGATAGCGGCAAACGGGAAGAACCAAACGATATAGGTGTAGAACCAGTACGTCAGCACCAGCTCGAACCCTACGAGCAGGGCGCCGCTGAGAGCCGCGAGCTGTAGCGGCGAGCGCCAGCGCGGGTAAAAGGCACTGGCGAGCGCCAGCGTCAGTACGACGACTATCAGAGCGATCTGAACCAGATGTAGGTTGGGCAGTCCGGCCGCGTGGTACTGGCGCCAGTCCCAGATCGAGAATGGCGACTCTCGATTGAGCTGTCGGTGGAAGGTCTTGTTCCAGAAGGTGGAAAGCGCTCCTGTGAGGCTGGGCTCGAGCGCCAGTACCGACAAAGCGGCGACGCTGGTGAGCACGAACGCCGCGGCGAAGCGGGCGACCTTATCGAGATTCCCGAGTCGGAGCGCCTCTGGGTAATTCGCCCAAAGCGGCGCCACGATCAGCGAGCCGAGTTTCGTCCAGCCCGAGAGGGCCACCGCCACTCCCTTCGCCCAGGGCGAGGTAGCGAGCCAGAAGCCCAAGATCAGAAGGGCGGGAGCGATCGCGTCGTTGGTGTTCGAGCTCGAGACGTATTGAGTGAACGGGTACGCCGCCCAGGCAAAGGCAAGCGTCACGGCCAGCCGGGCGCCGCCGAACCGACGCCCGACGAGCGCGAGGCCGGCGATGCAGAGGAGGTCGAAGAAAATAGTCGTGAAACGCACCGCCGGTAGGTCGTCCCATTTGTGCGACCAGCCGAAGAGCTCGAGGCCCGGTATGTACGAGAGGTAGGCGACCGGGCCGTAAGTGTCGCCTTCCGGGTTTGCCGATTCGCAGCGACCGTTTGGCTGGACGTGATCGCGCACGTTCCCCTCGGCGTCGGCTGGCCCGCAGGCGCGCAGGGTCTTACTTTTCACCGTTTCTAGGGGGAAGTGTCCATAGGGCGACTCGCCCGAGACGATGCGGTCGGCGCCGATCACTCCGGCGTAGCCGACGTCGATGACGTTGCCGTCGCGAATGTTGAGCCCGATACGGAAGCCGACCAAGAACACGGTCACGACCGCCAGCAGCCAGATGGGCCAAACAGGCCGACTCGCGCTGACCTGCCTCCCTCGCACGCCGATGTAGATCAGGCGGCCGAATAGATAGAGAAGCGGTGGGTAGACGAGGGAAGCACTCGAGAAGATGCGTCCCTGGTTGAAGTACCAGAGACTGATCGAGAACGAGAGCAAGACGAGAAGATCGAGATTCCGCAGCGATAATGGCCGCCGCCAGTCGCCTAGTCCGATCAAGAAGAACGCGCAGAATCCGAGCCAGATGGGCAGCGTGTTGATCTGCTTGCCGCCGAATGCACCGGGCGATCCCCGCGCCATTCCCCAGGCGACCTGCGGGCCGGTCCAGGCCTCGGTCACCAGTCCGCTGGCGTCGTCTACGTGGCCCTCGGCAATCTCCCCGGCTTTCTTGTCCCAGACGCGCTCTCGCCAATAGCGGCCCTGGCTCTCGAAGATCGATTCGTAAGTCAGTCCGGAGCTCGGGTAGCGCCCGATCCAGTCGGCGACCTTGGCATTCTTCAAGAAGATCGTCTGGGCCGACGTGTCATTCAGGCGCATGTTGTTGAGCTTGCTGAAGCGGATGACAGGCGCGTGCCCGCGCTGAGCCGCCCCTGCGGGCGCAACGGCGAGAGCGAGCAGCAATACGAGACCGAGACACACACCCGGCAAAACTCGAGCGCGAAAACGGCGGGCGATCAGGTTCGGAACGACCAGAGTTTGTTCCCGAGGAAGTTGATCGGCGTGACGAGCACGATCGCCACTGCCTGCGCGATCATTTTGCTTGCACCCATTGCGACGAAGGCCGTGAGGAAAAGTAGGTTGGCTCCGTAGGCGAGGCCAGAGACGATCAGGAAGCGAAAGCCCTGATAGCCGAGGTGCCCGCGCTGATCGCGGAATGTCCAGAGGCGGTTCCAGAGGTAGTTGTTCGCCGCCGCGATGAGGAACGATGCCGTTGCGGCCAGGTGATACTCGAGGCTGATGTAATCGAGTGCGAACCAGTAGACGACCAGGTTGACGGCGAAGCCACTGCCGCCCACCGTGCTGAACTTGAGCAGCTGGGCCCAATTGTGTCGCGCCCTGAGCGCGCGTCCTGCGCGCGAGTCGCGCAGCACATTTTTGCCGGGCTGCCGGTCGGAGCTCGTTGTCACTTCCGAGTCGCCTTTCTCTGTCGTATCCGCGCGCGATTGGTGCGCAACCGTCGCAGCTTCCCGCTCTCACGCTTGGCGACGACGCGAGTCACATCGCTGTTAGTGCGCAGGACGATATCGGCGAGAGTCCCGACTTGGCGCCCGCTCAGATCGACGGCTGCCCCTCGAAGCGAGCGCAGCGAGGCGCCGCGTTCACCGTCGCCTTCAGCGGATTGCGAACCCATGCTCACTTTCCGGCTCCTGCCATGCGACCTCCACCTCATCGACATACGCTACTGACGGCCCCTGCCGGCACCAGCGAAGGAGCAACTCTACGTGCTCACGCGGCCCCTCGAAGGCGGCCTCGACATTTCCGTCGAGCCTGTTTCTCACCCAGCCGCTCACTCCAAGCGACGAGGCGCGAGAACGAAGCGCGTAACGAAAACCCACTCCCTGAACGCGACCACTGATGACCACCTGTGCCCGGCAGATGCCCTTCATCGCCACTCGCCGTGCTTCCTCATTGCGTCACTCTCATGCGGCAATTGAAACGACGGTCGAGTAGCTCGGTGGCTTGATGCCGAAGTGGGCGAGCACGGTTGGAGCGATCTCGGCGATGCTCTCGGGCAGTCGCTCGATTCCGACTACCAGCATCGGCACTTCCGAGTCGCCTAGCTCGAGAGAGCCGTGTGAGCCTCCACCGGCATGGTGGTGTCCAGCGAGGTCGGCGAACTCGAATCCCGGCGCCGCCGATATCAGCAACTCACCGGCGTTCGGGTTCTCGAGTGCCGACCACAAGCGCTCGTGCGCGCGGGGCTGATCGAGGACCCTCTCGTCGCCGATCAGCCGCCAGCCCTGACCGGCTGGGGCGAAGCGAAGCTCGGCGCCCGCCCTAAGCGCGATCGCTTCGGCCCCGTCGCGGTAGCAGACAACCTCGGCGCTCGGATCGTTTCCCAGCCGCTCGGCTAGCTCCGCAGTCTCGAGCGGACAGCCCGCCAGCCGGTAGGCCATTGCTGCCCGGTTGGAAGCCGTCAGAGCGACCTGCGCTCCGTGCGACGCACGCCGTCCAGCAAGAGACAGGTCGCTGAGAGAACGCTCGAGCCTCACGCCCTCGTGGACGGGTGTCTGGCCATGGTCCGAGCAGAGCAGCACGTCGTAGCGGTCGAGGAAGGAGTCGATTCCCCCGGCGGCCTCGACGATCGTGGCAATCGAGCCGTCGGCGCGGCGAAGAGCCTCGTCGGCGCCTTCCGGCCCTAGCGCGTGCGACACGTAGTCGTAGTCCGAGAGGTAGTAGAAGAGAAAGTCGAAGTCGTCTCGGGTGACGAGCCAGCGCCCGGCAGCCTCGGCGTAACCGTCGACCGAGCCGCTCGCCCGTTTGAAGACGGCGGTTGGCGAAGTTCCCGCATCTCGCGACTCGAACAGGCCATAGAAGAAGAAGCGGCTCGGGCCGAGTACCGCCGGTGCGGCCCCGGGCACGGTCGGTAGGTGGCGTTCGCGGCCGCGGAAGCAGGTCATGTTTATCCCGGCTGCTCGGAAGCCGTGATCCTCGAGCGCCTCGAAGATGGTGACCGCCTCGGCGCTCAGATGCTCGGCGTTCATCGCGTAGATGGTGTCCCGCCACCAGCGCAGAGCACCCGAGCGGCGCGCAGCCGCGAACGACGAGCCGTACTCGACG
>PMXT01000155.1 GCA_003170995.1 Actinomycetota bacterium
AGGTCGAGAACTTGAAGCCGCGGCGCCAGTCGAACTTCTCGACGGCGCGAATCAGCCCGAGTGTTCCCTCCTGAATCAGATCGAGAAAGGGAAGGCCCTGGTTGCGATAGTTCTTGGCGATCGAGACGACCAGGCGCAGGTTCGACTGGATCATCCGTTGCTTCGCACGCGCGTCGCCGCGCTCGATCCGCTTGGCTAGCTCGACCTCCTGGGCGGCAGTGAGCAGCGGATGGCGGCCGGCCTCGCGCAGGAAGAGCTGAAGTGCATCGGTCGTAGTCTCGTAGGAAATCGCCAGCGCCGGACTGACCGGTGCCACGACCTCGGCTTCGTCGTCGGTGACTTCGATCCCGCGCTGCTCGAGCTCGCGGTAGAGGGCGTCGATCTCGTAGGCGTCGAGATCGAAGACCTCGACCATGTCGAGCGCCTCGCCCGCGCGGATCGAGCCCGCGTGCTCGGCGACGTCGAGAAGGTGCTTGACCTCCTCGCTCTCCAGGAGAGTTTCGATGTCGATCGTCATGTCTTCAGTACGCGCGACCCGCGACCCAGTTGCGAGCCGACTTCGCACCCCTTATGGAAGCAAACATGATTTCCGCCGGAAAGCAACACTTGTTGAGGTCATTTCGCCCGAAAGAGGGGAAAGTACGAAGAACGGGTTTCGGTGGAGTGGTGGGGGGCCGCTGAAACTGTTTGGGCCGTTTACGGTCGCCGTCATCTTCAAGACGAAATCGAATCGCTAAGCGCGAACTCGCTCGATTTCGTCCGCCTATGAGCTATGAAATCGATGGCCGTGTTGTTACCCCGCAATCGACGCCGGCAGCGCTCTCTAGCGCGTAACGACAGCAGTCGATCGCTACGAGATCGCCTCAACGCTCGAATCAAAGCGCGTGCACGATAACCCATGTTATGTCAAGTAGCTGAATGCGTTCGACGATCTTCACTCGCTCGGCTACCTCCCACCCGGCGGTGGTAAGTCAAATGTCGCTCCTGAGCCCGAGCACGTGTGTGAAAAGCCTAGAAGGCCGAGCTGCGCACTCCCGAGACGATCAAGATCAATACGGCTAGTGCCGCGACCAGCCGGTAGACAACGAAGAGCGAGTAGTCGTGACGGCGCAGGTAGCCGAGCAGCGCCGAGATCGCCACCAGACCGCTTCCCGCGGCAGCCAGCATGCCTACGACGAAGGGCCCACTCCAGCCGGCGGGAAGTCCCGAGCCAAGCAGGATGTCCTTGACCGCTTTGAGCACGGCGGCGCCCAAGACCACCGGTATCAGCATCAGAAACGAAAAACGAGCGGCAGAGTCGCGATCGAGCTTGAACAGCCTGGCGCCGGTAATCGTGATTCCCGAGCGCGACACGCCAGGCACCAGCGCGATCATCTGAGCGAGGCCCAGTACCAAGGCGTCGCGATAGCGAAGCGACGTCATAGTTTTCCTCTCGGGCAGGCGATCGGCGAACCACAGCACTACAGCGAATACGGCGAGCGCGATACCGATCTGCCAGGGCTGGCCGAGGCGCTTTTCGATGAAGCTCTCCCCCGCTGCTCCTCCGAGCGCCGCCGGGATTGTGGCGATCAAGAGCAGCCAAGCGAGGCGCTCTTCCTGACTCGAGATGCTCCGGCGCCGGACGCTTCCGAACCAGGCGCGCAGGATGACGACGATCTCCGTCCAGAAGTAAGCAACAACGGCGACGAGCGTTCCCACGTGTAGAGCGACATCAAAGGTCTTGTTGAAAGCGACGTGATGCTCGAGGTAGTGCCAGTTTCCGAGCCAGGGCACGAGAATCAGGTGCCCCGAGGAGGAAATGGGCAGAAGCTCTGTCAGCCCCTGGGTGACGCCGAGAATGAGAGCCTGCCAATCGGGCAGAGCCCCGCTCTTCTCCCCCACGCCGAGTAGTGCCAGCCCGCCAGCAACGATGAGAGCGACAGCGGCGAGCACGAGGAGAAGGCGACGGGAGAGAAACGACTTCTTGTTTGATTCATGATCCGATATATCCACAGAAGTATCCACAGCTTCACCTTTTCTATGTGGAAAGTGTAGAAAACATTATGCCGCAATTTGCGACTTTATTCGCGATTTTTAACCTTGAATTAGGTGGTTGGATAGTCTAGATTTCCAATTGCGTTGAGCACGGGGCGTGAGTAGAGCGAAGCCCCGCCGGAAGGCACTAGGCGGCAGCCGAACGTCGGAAGGCAGGGCAGACGAAAACGTCAACGGCTCAGCGAAGGGAGCCGAGTAGGGAGCGAAAGTAGGTTGACGTCGCCCCCGTAGGTCGAACCGCTTCGGCGGGACGTTCAACGGGAGCGGCTGACGAAATCGCCACCCGCTCGGCTCCTCTTTTTTTACGCCCACGCGCCGCCCAGAAGGCATCGGCAGGAGTCTACCCGCGGATGGCTCCGCTGACTACCGTGCGCGGTCTGCGCTTAAGAACTCGAATCAAAAAGAANNCACTGCGTCCTAGCATCGCATCCGCCGATCACACCCAGTCGACGGGTCTTCGTTCCGATGCGAGTTTTATGCCGCCGGCCCAGTGGCCGCCGTCCGGCTCGTCGTCTCGCTCTCACTGGCGAGGGCGCGCAGGAGCAAGCGAGAGAGGTCAGGTCCAAGCGCTCGTTGGAGACGAACGCGAGCAGGCTCTCTCGGCCGCAAACTCATCTCGTCGAAGGCGGCGAAATGCTCGAATAAAAGCCCAGCTCCTCGAGCCGGATAACGTGTTGACATCTCGCCATTCATTTCAATTTGACTTATCGGCTCGACGAGGGTGTCGCCTCCATCCCTATTCCGAGTAGAACACGCCACGCGATTCTCCCCCGAAAGCGTTATCAATCTCGAGCAAGCCGGAGTCGCAGCGACTTGCCGGATCAGAGCTTGATCAAGGAGTGCACGTCGTGATTGGTGAGACGCCGGCGCCCATTGAGTGTCCGAAGCTCGACAACGAAGGCGATGCCGACCACCTCGCCCCCGAACTGCTCGACCAGTTCCACTTTCGCCTGCGCCGTCGCACCGGTGGCGAGCAGATCGTCGTGAATGAGTACGCGCAACCCTGCTGGAAGAAAGCCCGCAGCAAGCTCGAACGGGCCGGTGCCGCCCCCCATCTCCCATTCGTCGCGAACGACTTCGGCTGGAGACCTATCCGAACGACGAGCGGCTACGAAGCCGGCGCCCAGAACGCAGGCGAGCGCTCCGCCGAGGATGAACCCGCCCGCTTCCGCGCCGAGAACGATCGTGGGCTTTCTGGGCCTGGCCCAGTCGGCCAGTAGGTCGACCGTCGTCTGTAAGCAATCGGGGTCGGCGAGCAAGAGCGACAGATCCTGGAAGCTGAGGCCCGGCTCGGGAAAATCCGACAGCTCTAGAATCTTCGCACGCAAGTCGTCGAGCGAGGCTTTCATTGCTCCGTCGCACCTCTCACACAACGCCGCGAATAGCGATCACCCGATAAGCGCCTATCGCTGCTCGCGAACATCTACGCGGGTCGCGATAACCTGGCCATCAGGTCAGAAAGGTGAGCCGGTATTTGCCGATCTGCGCCTCATCGCCGTCGGCGAGCTCGGCAGATTCAATCCTGCGGCGATTGAGGAAAGTGCCATTTAGACTCCCCTGATCTTGAAGTAGATAGCGCGACTCGCTGTGAACGAGAATCGCGTGCCGACGCGATACGGTCACGTCGTCTAGGAAGACGTCGCAATCGGGCGAGCGCCCGATGGTCGTCCGTTCGCGGGCAGCAGAGAAGACCTCTCCCGCCAGCCCCCCGCCTGAGCGAACGACCAGAGCCGGGCCCTTGACCCCCAGATCGCCGAGATCGATGCGCGCTTCCTCGACCTCGCCCGGAGTCAGAGCCAAGGTCGTCTCGACGCCGTCCTCCTCGTGCACTAGGAGCGCGCCGCACTTGGCGCAGAAGTTCGCGGCCTCTGGGTTCTGGAAACCGCACTGGGGGCAGTAGAGATGGCTCACTCGAAATTGTCGGGTGGTGTAGCTTTTCCGGCCAGAATCTCGGTCAATTTGTCGATATCAGCGCTGAGAGTACCCTCGCCCCCTGCAACTGACTTCTGTAGTCGGGCCACGAGCTCGGCGCGCAGGATGTCGATCTTTCCGTGTAGGAGACGACGCCTGTAGGAAAGCTCGTCTTCTTCCTTTTTCAGGTCCGCAATGAGACTGCGGAGCTCGTCGTCGGAGAGGGTTGTGAGGTCAGGAAGTGGTTCCACGCTTCGGCCTTTCGTCCGTTATCCAGCTTTGTCCAGTAAAGCAGGCGGCCCTACGGGGGTCAATCCGCCCCCGCGGACGATCCGTCGCCGGCCTCGGTATCGGAGCCGAGGATTTCCTCAACAAGAGAACGCATCTCACTTTCGAGCTCGTTCGAGAGCTCGGAGTCGGAACCCTCGGCGTAGATGTGCACGACCGGCTCGTCGGAGTCGGTTATGACCTGCACCCAGCCACGCTCGTCTCCGACTTTGACACCGTCGGTTAGGTCGAGCTCCCGATCCTTCATGCGTTCGACCAGGAGGCGCATGACGAGCCCCTTCTTCCCCCATGGGCAGTGGAGTCGGCGGTGCACTAACGTGCTTTGTGGCAGCTCCGCTACGAGCCTCGAGACCGGTTGCGACACCGGCGCCAACAACTCGAGCAGCTTGCAGAGGGTAGCCACGGCATCGTAGGCTGGGAGAAAGTCGGGGAAGACGTATCCGCCACCCACCGCACCGGCAAATATGACACCGCCGCTGGAGGCTTCCCGTGTTAGGTCGGCTAGCGAGGCGCGCGTGCGAACCACCTCGAGCCCGGTCTTCTTGACCAGCTTCTCGACCTGGCTAGTGACCGTGACCGGAAAGGCGATCTTGCCCCGTCGCCCACTCGAGACGATCAGGCGCAGGAAGAGAAGAAGGGTCTGCTCGACCGGGATCTCGGCGCCTTGCTCGTCGATCAGGTAGAGGCACTCGCCGGCCCGATCGAAGACTGCACCGAGATCGGCGTTGGCCGCAGTCACCAGCTTCTTCGCCTGTGCGATCGACTCGGAGGCAGGTTTGGTCTGGTCCAATCGCTCGGCGACGAACCCGTGCGCGGATACGACCTCGATCCCGAGCGGCCCAAGTAGAAGAGGCAGAACGTAGGAGGCCGCCGAGTAGCCATAGTCAACCACCAGCCTGAAGTTGCGCGTACGCACCAGTTCAGTGTCGATCGAGTCAAGCAGATCTTGCGCGTAGCTCTCGCGCGCACGAGCCGGATAGCCGACATCCCCAACCTCGCCGGCCGCGGCCCGACGCAGTTCCAGGCGCGAAAAGTGCTTCTCGATCTCCTTCTGTAGGCGCTCGCCGAGCTGGATGCCAGGCGGCTCGAAAAAGCGAATCTGAACGACTTCGGGATCGGTCGCGCTACAGCCGACATGAATAGCGAGCTCGTAACTCTCGGCCTTGAGCAGATGGCGACTTATTGCGGCCGGTAACACACGCAGGTCGGCGACATCGACGCCGGTCGAGTTGAGTCCTGAGATCATCGCCCGCTTGATCATTCGGCAGGCGGACGGCGCCTCGCGGCTGGTGATGACCCGGGCGCCCTGCTTGAGCGCCGTGCCCGTAGCCGCCGCCAGGCGCACGGCCACTTCGGGTGTCAGATCGACGTTGACGAGCCCAATCACACCGTCCTGGCCGAAGAGACGCGTGGTCGCTCGTGACTCCCAAATCAAGTTCTCGTGGATCTGGGCGCCAGACTCGACTTCCTTGTACGGGTAGATGTGTACGCCCGGCCAGATGACGCCCTCGGCGCCGATCGTCACCTCGTCGCCAATCGCCACGCCTTCGTGGATGCGCACGTGCGAGCGAATGTCGCAAGACCGACCTATCACAGAGCCCTCAATCGAGGAGTTGCGACCGATATGAGTGGCCGAGTCGAGCACCGAGTGGGAAACGCGCGCGCGCTCGCGCAGTGTGACGCTGGCGCCGAGCACCGAGTAGGCGCCGAGACTCGCATCCTTGGCCAAACGCGAGTAGTTGCCGATGAAAGCCGGACCCTCGATCGACTCGAGATCGTCGATCTCGACACCTTCCCCAATCCAGATGTCGCCGCGCAAGCGAATGCCCGGAATCTTCAACTGCACCTTCTCGTCGAGGGCATCGAAGTTCGCCTGCAGGTACTGATCGAGGTTCCCGATGTCTTGCCAGTAACCGTCGAGAACGCAGCCGTAGATCGGCCTGCCCATCTCGAGCAAGAGCGGAAAGAGATCGGCCGAGAAGTCGAACGCTCTCCCGGCCGGAACGTGGTGGAGCACCTCGGGGTCAAGCACATAGATGCCGGTGTTGATGGTGTCCGAGAACACCTGCCCCCAGGAGGGCTTTTCGAGAAAACGCTCGACCCGCCCGTCGGCGTCGGTGACGACGATGCCGAACTCGAGCGGATTATCGACCGACTTGAGACCGATTGTCACGGCCGCGCCGTGCTCCTGGTGATACTTCACGAGCGCGTTCAAGTCGATGTCACAGAGCGCGTCGCCAGAGATGACAAGCAAAGGCTCCTCGATATCGCGAGCGGCCATCTTGACCGACCCGGCCGTGCCGAGCGGCTCCTCCTCAACCGAGTACCCGATCGACATCCCGAGCGCCTCGCCGTCACCGAAGTAGGTGCGAATCGCCTGCGGCATGAAGGCGAGCGTGATCGTGACGTCATCGATACCTTGAGCGTGCAGGAGCTCGAGTATGTGCTCCATGCAGGGCTTGCCCACGATCGGCACCATTGGCTTGGGTTGGTTCGAGGTCAACGGGCGCAGACGCGTGCCCTCTCCTCCGGCCATGACGATCGCCCTCATCGCGCTATTACCACCCTGAGCGCGCGAACAACGTAGAGCAGGCCTGCGGTCAACGCCAGCGCGAGCCCGGACCAGAAGACGTACAGCGGCCAGTCGGTGCCCTGCTTAGTAATAAGAATGAAGGCGATGCCCGCATACAGCAGCCAGGTACCGGCCTTCCCGATCTGATTCACCTTGAAGTCGTAGCCGCGCTCCATGACGAACCTATATCCCCCCAGGAGGAGCAGATCCCTGCCGAGGATTACAGCGAGTGCGATTAGCGGCAGCCTGCCCGCGTGCCAGAGCAAGATCACAGCCGCATCGATCATTAGGCGATCGGCGAGCGGATCGGCGAGCTGCCCGAATCGGGACTCCGCGTGCCAGCGACGGGCCAGCCAACCGTCTACCTGGTCGGTCGCTCCGGCGACGGCAAAAACGATGGCGCCGGCAATCGTCCAGCCCTGATCGGAGCGGAGCACGAGAATAACGAAGACCGGTATCAGCAGGATCCTGAACACGGTTAACGCGTTCGGGATCTGAGCCTGAGAACGGCGAAGCGCTTGCTCGGTCATGCTAGAAGAATACTTTCCGCTGCTCGTCGCGGCGTTTGCGGCCGACAGACGACCTCTAGGAGACGGTGTGCCTGCTCGGCTACTGGCCGATCTGCGCAGTCGCGGTGTTGAGGCTCTGAGCGCAGGCGCTGCAGTAGGGCGCGAGTTGAGTGGCGGTGGCCGAAAGCTTCTGCTTCGCCTCGTCGGCGCCGAGCAGGCTCTCCGCGTCCTGTACTGCGGCGATGTACTCCTGGGTCAGCTGGGGCAACGAGCCCAGGTTTGACGTCAAGGCGGTCGTCATGTTGGCGTTGATCACAGTCAGCCTGGCCTCGGCGGTCATGCGGTTTCCGTTCGAGACTGGGTTGTTGCTCGCGTTGACACAACCTCCGAGCGCAAGCCCGGCCGCTATTAAGAGCGCAATACCCGCTCGAGGAAAACCAGTCCGCTTCACGCTGAGGAAGTCGGCCGCGGATGGCGATTCCTTTAGGCCGAGAGCGAATAGACGTTACGGAACACGCGCCGGGGCCCGGGCTGGAAGGTCTATCAGCGCTCGCTTGCCGACGCGAGGTGGCAGCGAGAGGTGGACGGCACCCGCTAGTACTGGGAGAATCCGGCCATGCGCCAAGTCGTAAACGGCCGCGAAATCGCGATATCCCCCGGCGTTCGATCGGGACGGGGAGATTTGAACTCCCGGCCTCTTGACCCCCAGTCAAGCGCGCTAACCAGGCTGCGCCACGTCCCGTTCCGACCGAGACGATAGCGCGTGAAAGCCGTAGTGGAACGTAGACCCGTCTCGCGGCTGTGATCGGCGGATGCGATGCTAGGACGCAGTG
>PMXT01000070.1 GCA_003170995.1 Actinomycetota bacterium
CCGGATCCCCTGCACGAGCGCGAACCAGAGCGTGCGGAAAGCGGCCTCGTCGAGCGAGTAGAAGCGCCGGCGCGAGCGGCGTATATACCAGTTCGAGAGGTCGTCGACGAAGCTCTCGAAAGAGCGGATGACGCCGACCGTGAGCGACGTCTCAAGCGCCTCGGTCGCCTCGTTCACCAGCGCATTGGTGCGTTCGACGAGCCAGCGGTCGAGCGGCTTCAGCTCGATCCCCTGCGGCCCGGCGACGAGATCCTCGAAGCTCGGCTGGAAGCGTTCGATGTTGGCGTAGGTGACGAGGAAGGAAGCCGAGTTCCAGAGGGTCAGGAGCTTGCGCTTCACTTCCTCGGCCGGGCCAAAGCCGAAGCGGATGTTCTGCGTCGGCGGCTGCGCACAGTAGAGCCAGCGCATCGCGTCGGCGCCCATCCGCTCAAACGCCTCGTCGGCGTCGATCGCGTTACTGCGCGAGCCGTGCATCTCGTCGCCGTTCTCGTCGAGCAGCTTCTCGTAGGAGAGCACCTCGCGGTAGGGCGCGCGTCCGTCGAGAGCCACCGCCATGAAGAGCAGCGAGTAGAACCAGAGCCTGATCTGCTCGCGCATCTCGCAAACCCAGTCGGCTGGGAACCACTTCTCCCAGTAGTCGTGATCGGGCAGGTCGGCGCTAGAGAGACCCTCCGAGGCGCCGGTCGCGTAGCCGTGCTCGATCGACTGAGGGTTCTGCCAGCCAAGCGTCGAGAAGGGAACAATGCCGGCATCCAGCCAGACGTCGCCGACCTCGCTGACGCGCTTAACGTGCTCGTTGCCGCAGGCCGGGCAGCGAATCGAGACGGCGTCGATCCAGGGTCGGTGCAGCTCTTCGAGCCCGTCGAGGCCCTCTGTCGCCAGCTCGGCCAGCTCGGCCTTCGACCCGATGACGGAGAGGTGTCCGCACTCGCAGGGGAAGAAGGGCAGCGGCAGCCCGAAGTAGCGGCGCCGCGAGATGTTCCAGTCGTCCATGTTGCGCAGCCAGTCGTCCATGCGCTTGCTGAAGTAGTCGGGCGTCCACTTGACAGTCTGGTTGGCGTCGAGAAGCTTCTGCCGGATCTCTTCGACGGCGATGAACCAGTCGTCGGTGATGCGAAATACGAGCGGCGTCTCGCAGCGCCAGCAGTGCGGGTAGCGATGGTGGATCTCTCCGGCCTGGATGAGCACTCCGCGCTTGTCGAGATCGGCGATGATCTCGCCCGCCGCCTCGTGCGCGCCCTTGCCCGCCAGCCAACCGTACTCGGGCAGAATCTTGCCGTCCTCGTCGATCGGCGCCAACACCGGCAGGTCCTCGCGCTTGCCCAGCTCGAAGTCCTCGCCGCCGCAGCCGGGCGCGATGTGCACGATGCCCGTCCCCTCCTCCATCGAGACACCGTCCCAGACGACCACGCGATGATCGACCTTGCTGCCGGGCTCGAGCTCGTCGAAAGGCCCGCGGTAGCGCCAGCCAAGGAGCGCTTCTCCCAGCTGCTCGTCCACGACTTCCCCTGACACCGGGACTTGCTCGAGCAACGGTTTGGCGAGCCAGAGCGCATCCTCGCCTGTCTGCACCTTGGCGTAGGTGGCCAGAGGATCGACCGCCGCTGCGACGTTGGCCGGCAACGTCCAGGGCGTCGTTGTCCAGACCGCCAGCGCTTCACCCGGCCGATCGAGCAGCGGGAAGCGAACGAAGAGTGAGGGATCGATCTTGTCGCGGTAGGCGTCTCCGGTCGTCAGCTCGTGCGTCGAGATGGAGGTGCCGCAGCGCGGGCACCACTCGGTCGCGCGGCGCCCGAGGTAGAGCCAGCCGCGCTCGTGCAGCGTCTTCAGGAAGCGCCAGATGTACTCGATGTTGGTATCCGAGAAGGTGTAGTAGTCGGCGCCCCAATCGAGCCACTGGCCAAGGCGCTTGGACTGGCGCGTGATCTCGCCCGTCGACCAGATCACCTTGTCGCGACAATGACGGGCGAAAGCCTCCAGGCCGTATTCCTCGATCTCGCGCTTGGAGTTGAGACCAAGCTCCTGCTCGACCCCGACCTCGATCCACAGACCCTGACAGTCGTAGCCGTTCTGGTAGCGCTGGTCGTAGCCCTGCAGCGCCCGGAAGCGGACGAAGACGTCCTTTAGTGTGCGCCCCCACATGTGATGAACGCCCATCTTCTTGTTGGCTGTGATCGGCCCGTCAATGAAGCTCCAGCGCTTGCCGCCCTGGTTTTTCTCGCGCAAGTGCTCGAAGGTGTGCTCGCTTTCCCAGCGCGCCAGCACTTCCAGCTCGAGCGCGCTATGGTCGGGCTTGGCCGGTAGGGATGTAAAAATGCTGTCCATGCGGGCGAGATTCTAGTGATCGTTCACATGATGCCTCCGAGGTTCTGGGTCGCAAGCACCAAGCGATGCAAGAACGCAGGGAGTACTCATACTGGATGTATGGGTGCGACCGAGGACGCAGCAGCGCGCCGCGTGATCGCGGGCCAGAGGCCGGAGGGTATTACTTGAAGGAGCACTAACCAGGCGGGAATGTTTCATGCGTGCTCTAGCGTTGTAGAAGTGCGAGGTAGGAAAACAACAGAAAGAAAGGGTGAGCGCGGTGGCAGACGCCGTTACGGAGGCGACTTTCGAGCAGAAGGTCTTGAAGAGCGACAAGTCGGTGATCGTGGACTTCTGGGCCGAGTGGTGCGGTCCTTGCCACGCCGTCGCGCCGGTTCTGGATCGGATCGTCGAGGAGCGTGCAGGTGAGGTCGAACTGGTGAAGATCAACATCGACGAAGAGATGGAATTGGCACAACGGTTCGGCATCTCGTCGATCCCGACGATCATGCTTTTCCGGAACGGTCAGCCCGACAAGACCGCTGTCGGCGCTCACCCCAAAGGCTCGCTGGAACGACTTCTCGGCCTCAGCGAGGAGTAGGTCGTCAAAGCTCTCAGGGCCTATCCCGCTAGGCCCTAAGCCGGGCGAGGCCTTACGCTCGTCCGGCCTGAGCCGAGCGAGCTATCCGCGGCGCTCACGCCAGCGCTGCACGAGGCTCGCGACGCTGGCGAAAGCGATCTCTTCCTCGGCGGGCAGTTCGTCTGCGGCGAACCAACGGATCTCCGAGACGTCATCGGCGGCCGCGGGCGTCCCGCCCAAAACGCGCGCCGTCCAGTTCAGGCTGAGGATGGCCTGAGCGTCCGGGCCTTCGCCGTAGAGATCGATCAGCGAGCCCACGAACTCGCCCGGCTCGATCTCGAGCCCGGTCTCCTCCCGCATTTCGCGCCTGAGACCGTCGAGCGGTGACTCTCCCTCCTCGAGGAAGCCGCCGGGCGTGTCCCATTTCCCCTTCTTAGGCTCGATTGCCCGGCGAACGAGCATCAGGCGGCCGAGATCGTCCTCACAGAGCGCGCCGACCGTTGGCGCCGAGTTGGCGTAGTAGCGCGAGTCGCAATCCTGGCAGGTAGCTCTCGTGGGCTCAACGACCAGTTCCGCGCCGCAACGCGGGCAGAGACGCCATCCGTGTAGCTCAGCCACGAGAGGGAGGATAGAGCTTGGCGGTTCCGGGCGACCTAAGAGAAAGTTTCTCTTCTGACACAACGAATCGCTTGACACCCCAGGGTGTCTAGTATCGCGGGCGTACGCCGCTGCGACGAAAGCCCCCCCATAGTGGCGAACTCTCGTGCCCCTACCCCGCCCGGTGTCAGACACCGGTCAAATCGGGGAGGCTTTGTCGAGTGCCACCTGTAACAAGACAGGGACAAGTTTTCCCCGGGCCTCGATCGCCGCTAGCGCGGAGAGCGGGTGTCAGGACGCACTCGAAACGGCAATCGGCAGCAGCCACCGCCGCATCATCGTGAACAGCGTGCCGATCGCGATCATCTCGCTCTTGCCCCAGAACTGGCCCCAGAAGAAGTCCATCCCACCGAACGCGATGATCAGGAAGAGGAAGGAGTCGACCGCATTGCCGATCGTCGCCGAAGCGGCGACGCCGAGGCTCAGGTTCCGCTTGCGAATCGGCGTGAATATCACCGCCTCGATGGTCTCGGAGACGGTGAAGGCGATCACGCTGGCGATCGCGATCTTCTCCAGCGATGTCCAGCCCGCGAGGTCGCCGACTCCCCACGAGATCAGGCCGGCCGTGTATACGAGCGACATCGTCCAGACGAGGCCTCGCAACTGCTGGATCCAATCGCGCAGCACGAGTACGGCGCCGATACAGAAGACGCCCGCCGGCGCTTGATACGGCGTCAGTGGGACGCCGACGACATAGGCGCTCGCCAGCCAGTTGGCGAGGATGACCAGTCCCAGATAACAAAGTGCAAGGGTAAGAAAGAGCTTCATCTCATGCCGTCTCGGTTGGACGCCGCAGCCGCCGGGCAGCCTAGCTGACATTTTGAGCTCGTTTCAATTGACGATCAGTCGACTGGGTGTGATCGGTGGATGCGA
>PMXT01000001.1:0-132 GCA_003170995.1 Actinomycetota bacterium
GCCCGAGATCGGGTCCGGGCCGCATACGTCGGCCCACTGCAGACTCGTGTCAATGAGCTGGGTCGCGTGGTGTTTGGGTCCACCTTCCGGATCTGCATCGACGAGACCTTGTCGATCGTCAGCCGCACGATG
>PMXT01000001.1:181-1897 GCA_003170995.1 Actinomycetota bacterium
GGCGTCCCGGTGATCCTCGACGACGTGCTCGGCTACTCCGATCCGCGTCGGCTCGAAGCCATGGGCGCGGTTCTATCTGAAGCTGGCCGAACTACGCAGGTAATCGTCTTCACCTGCTATCCCGATCGATACAGGCAGGTGGGAGGAGCGCATGTCCTGAAGATCGGGTGACTGGGTGCAGCCGGCCAGAGCGCTTCTCCGCGCGGTGATCCTTCNNCCTGCTGCCTGCCACAATGGAGTCGAGCGAGGATTCCGTGTCCAATCGCGTGGGTGAGTTTACGGTGGCGACAAAGCGCCGCTTGGCCGATGACGCCGGAGGTCGATGCAGTCTCCCGGACTGCCGCGTCATGACCCAAGGCCCGGGCGTGCGCGTCGGCAGAGCAGCTCACATCTGCAGCGCGGCTCCACGTGGGCCCCGAGGTCAGGGCGGCCTATCCACGCTCGAGTTGGCTTCTGAGCGAAACGGGATCTGGTGCTGCGCGAGCCACGCCGACCAGATCGACTCGGGCAACGGCGCTCTGTACACGGCCGGCACGCTGATCGGCTACAAAGAGTTGGCTCACGCACGGGCGCTCGTGGAGTTGAAGGGTGGACTGGTCCCGAAGTCGGGCTGGTTCCACGGGCTGGTCTTGAGTTCACGAGCGTTTCCTCCGGGTTCGACGCTTCGGTTTGGCAAGGCCACGTTCTTGTTGGGCCGAAACGGGACAGGCAAGACGGTGTTGGCCGGCTACTTAGCCGGCTTCGCGGATCCAAGGCAGTGGCAACCCTGGCTCAACGGACTCCCTGAGGAGCACTCAGTCTCGATCCGCTATTTCGACCCGGAGCCGAGAACCTATGGGGTCACTCTCGGGCATCGACGCATCGAGCGAACGCGTGACGGCCAGCCGGACATGCCGGTCGCCGTCCCCGTGTGCATTCGCTACTGCTCGCTATCGCATTTCAGTGCCGGCGATGCGCACGGACTGGACGACCTCGCTGAGTCTCTGGGCGAGTCCAGCCATGTCGTCGCCGCCGTGCTGGGCACCCTCTCATCACCAGATATCTCCGGCGCGAGAGTCACGGGTTCACAAGTGGAAGTCCAACTGGCCGGGTCCGGCGACGTAGTTCGATGGACCAAGATGTCCATGCTGTCGGCGGGGGAGCAATCCCTACTGCGATTCCTAATCGAGCTTGCAGTCACCCGGCGACGAGCGCAAGATCTCCCAACGCTACTAGTGGTTGATGACCTCCCCGGGGTGTTCGACACCCGCCTCTGCGGCCTCGTTCTGGGTCAACTGGCAGACCCAGACTTGCCGTTTCAGACTCTGGTCCTTGCGCGCGAGGATCCGGGTCCTGAGGTGCTCGACGGGTGGACTCGAGTTGAGCTGGTCGCTGCTGGGCAGCAAGTCCGGCTGGCTCAAGAGATGTTCTAGCTGTTGGGCAGCGAAGCATCGGCAGGCTTGATAGGAAGCCGCACCAGGACGCCCGCCCCATCCTGCCGAAGGGCGTCGTGGGCATCGCGTACTGGCAGTTGAAAGTTGCGGTTCTGAAGTCCGCTACTCGGCGCATGCCTCGCCAACGAGCCGCAGCCAAGCATCGGAGCCCACGCGCCGCGATCCAGCCGTGGTCGTTGAGTTCCTGACGACAAGCACGATGACGGACCAGGAACCGGCGGACTGATTCGGCGCACAACTTAGTCTTCAGGCCGACCGGGCGAATGCTGACACCCCGTCAGCA
>PMXT01000001.1:2017-9758 GCA_003170995.1 Actinomycetota bacterium
TGGACCGATCTCTGGACGGTGTAGAGCGGCGCACCGTTCTCGAGGGCGTTGCTGATAAGCGAGCGCCTGATCGAGTGGGCGCTTAAGTGTCGGGTGGTTGGCTGTCCGGCGCGACGCATCAGTAGGCGGAGACGATCGGCGATTGCCCCGTGGCTTAGCGGGCGCAGTGGGTCGGGGATCGAGTAGACAACCTCTTCATGCCGAATGGTCTGGCCCCGCTTGATGACCGCGACAAAGAGCGGGGCTTCAGGGGGCCGAGGGCCAGACGCGTCGATCCAGGCGCGCACGGGTTCGTAGGCTGCAGGCCGGATACGAGACACCACGGCGTCGGCATCGTCGCTGCCCTTGGTGCTGTGGGCGAACGCCCAGTAGCCCCCTACCTTCGTGAGATCGCATACCCGGAGGTCGCACAGTTCGGCTCGACGCATTCCGGTCTCGAAGGCCACGGCGAACAGAGCGCGATCCCGGAGGGAAAGCAGATCATCGCCGTCCATCGCCCGAAACAGGTCATTGACCTCAGACACGCGCAAGTAGTCGCGTGGCTTGTTCTTCACTCTCTCCGCGCGCAGCGTGGTGACCGGGTTCCTGACCACGACACCTCGGGCCTGGGCCTCGATGTAGATGTGCTTCAGAACGACCAGGGCGAGGTTGCGGCTGCGGGCCTTCGGCCAGCGGGCGAGGAATGTGTTGATGGCAGGCCGGGTGGCGGTGGCGAGGGTCAGACCTTGGTCCGCGAGCCACGCTCGGAACTGCTCGGCGATGCCGCCGTAGATGGTCAGGGTCCGCCGCGACGGGGTGCGCGTTGTCTCCTCCCATTCCTCGGGGAGCCAGATCGCGGGGTGTGTTAGGGCGATGGAAGAGGCGAGAATCGGGCTGGAAACGGACATCGAAATGGGCCTCGGCAATGAAAGTTGTCGTGGCCTATTTAGGCGAGTCGCTGGCGATGTCAAGTTTCACCTGAGAAGGCGCCGATTGAGCGCCCTCCATGCGCGGCTGCCTGCTGATCTGCAGATCCGGCCGGAGGCCGGCAAGGCGGATACTCGTACCGACGCCGACCCGCTCCGAACAGAGGTCGTTTCGGCACGCGCTCGCTGCCGTATCCTCTACCTCGTGGGCCCGCTCGCCGAGACCCGACCCTGGGGGGCAACGACGATCCCAGCGAATACGCGGCGCTATAGACGGCCTGGCCCCACGCGGAGGAGCGTTGTCCGGCCTGTACGGCTCTCGGCCCATGGTTCTGGACGCTGCAATGGTCCGCCACAGCCGACGCGAAACGCAAACGCACCGACGTTGGGGGGGTCGCTCGCGCTGCCTTCTCGGGAGCCTACCCCAAACGATACCGTGGAGTCGAAGAGCACCAAAGACAGGTGCGACGCGCCGCTCGGGAGGCGCCTGCTCCATCACCAAGCGCATCGCCTTAGCGACCAAAAAGGCAACGGTTCAGACAAGGTCAAGCCGTAGGTCGTGCGCCGCGGAGATACAAAGCAGAGCTTCCCTCAGAGTCGCCCCGACCTCGCCGGTGTATCTTTAGCACATGCGTTCGCGTGCAGGCCGATCGTTTGCCAGGTCGCCCTCTGCGATACTGACGGGCATGCACCGCCTGTCCGTCTCGGTTCAGGAAGACCACCTGCAATCCCTCGTAAGGTCGCCCCTCCTTGGCCTTGCCGAGCTTATCTGGAACTCGTTGGACGCCGACGCTGACAACGTTGAGGTGACTTACGAGCGCAGCGTACTGGGCGGCATTGAGGCGGTTCGCGTTGCCGACGACGGTCATGGGATGTCGCCAGCCGAGATCGAGGACGGCTTCGGCCATCTCGGCGGCTCGTGGAAGCGCCTCGCGGAGCACTCGAAGACGAAGGGTCGGAGCCTGCACGGTCGAAGTGGCCAGGGGCGCTGGCGTGCACTGGGCATTGGCGGTGATCGAGCCGTGTGGGAGACCGTCGCCGACGTCGACGGTCAGCGGCTCCTCAGCCGCATCGAGATCAACCGAGCCGACCTCCGAGACGCTGACGTTTCGGAACCCGTCAAGACCGATCGGCCGATCGGGACCGTGGCGTCAGTCGAGGGCATCTCAGAAGCCCCTGCTGGTCTCCTTGCGGACGAGACCCCGTTGGCTCTGGCCACGAGGTTCGCGCTCCACCTTGCCAAGTATCCCAGCGCCAGAATCAAGGTCGACGGACGCACGATCGACCCAAGTCAAGCCTGGGAGAGCGTGACCGAGCTGCAGGTCGAGGCGGGCGAGAAACATGGCCCAGCGGCTTTGACGGTCATTCTTTGGAAGCGCGAGGTCGAGCGAAAGCTCTACCTCTGCGATTCGGAGGGCGTTGCGCTGCACGAGCTGCCAGCCGGCGTTCAGGCGCCCGGGCTCCACTTCACAGCCTACCTAAAATCTCCCCTGATCCGGGAGCTGGAAGGTCAACTGCTTCTGGCCGACCTGGACCAAGAGCACCTTTCGCCACTCATCGAGGCGGCCCGGCAAGAGCTGAAACGACACTTCGATGAGTTGAGTGCCGACCGAGCCCGAGACGTGATCAAGAACTGGCAGGCGGAAGAGGTTTATCCCTATGTCGAGCCTCCAGCTGACGGGGTCGAGACGGTAAAGCGACAACTCTTCGAAGTCGTCGCCTACGCCGCGTCCGCAGTCGTGAACTCGACCAAAGATCGGCGCGCGAAGAGGCTGTCGCTCAGCTTGTTGCAGCAAGCGATGGAGAACGGCCCGACGGCGCTGCGGCACATCCTCGATGAAGTGCTGAAACTGCCACCCGAGCAAGTGAAGGAGCTGGACTCGCTGCTCGAGCACACGACCTTGGCCTCAGTCATCACCGCTTCGCGTCGGATAGCCGATCGATTGGAGTTCCTGCGCGGGCTGGAATACCTCCTGTTCGACACTGAGATGAAGAAGGCCCTGAAGGAACGCTCGCAACTTCACAAGATCGTCCGCAATGAGCCGTGGCTGTTCGGTGAGGAATTCGCCCTGGCCGTCGACGACAGGTCACTGAACCAAGTGCTCGCGCAGCATCTGAAGCTGCTCGGGGACGAGGTGGTCACGGACGACCAGCCGGTGCTGGATAGCGACGGTCGGCACCGGATCGTCGACCTCATGTTCGCAGGGTCGATGGAGCAGCGGCGTCAGCGCCGCGAACACCTGGTGGTCGAGCTGAAACGCCCCAGCGTGCGGATTGGCTCCGACGAGCTGACTCAGATCGAGAAGTATGCCTTCGCGGTTATAGATGATCCGCGGTTCAACACGACCGAGGTCGAGTGGGACTTCTGGATCGTGTCGGACGAAATGGACGGATATGCGAAGCAGAAGGCGAACCAGGATGGGCTCTCTCAAGGAGTCACCTGGAAGGGCCGCAACGATGCCGTCCGGATCCGGGCTGTCCAATGGGGTGAGCTGATAGAGGACGCGCGACATCGGCTCAAGTTCGTCCAGCAGCAGTTGAACTACATAGTCACGGACGAGGGGGCGATGGACTACCTTCGGCGCGCCCACGAGCAGTTTCTTCCGCAGGCCGGTAGTCCGGACAAGGAGTCGTAACGGGAAGCGTCCGCCGGATTCTGGCTGTCACAGATACCGTGCTTCGGACGCTCAAAATGCCTCGCGGCGCACGAGGCGCTGAGTGTGAAACGGGTCTTGAGAGTGGGGGAGTGAGGTCTGCAAGACCTCTATTCAGCGGTTCGATTCCGCTCGTCGCCCACCAGACGCGAGACTTCCCGGCCGACTCACCTATATCGTCGGACGAATCCAGCTCGATCCTTGAGGCCGGGTTGATCGAGGTCGTCGTCCTGGAGGCCCACCGCGCAGTCTGGTCCCCACCGCGGCCCGCCGACCCAAATTGCGGTTGCGTCAACCGGCAAGTTGACGAGAGACTGGGTTCATGAGCGGTCGGCCCAGCTTCTGTCGCGTTGGAGGAGATCCATCGGGCCCAGTGGGGCTCTGCCCAGTCTCGATCTGTCCGCTCCTGGTGACTACCTGAGCCCGTCCAGAAGCTAGTGCGTGCGCGCACCGCCGAATCGCAAATGGCCCTTGCTTTGACCTGTCTGCCGCCAAAAATGCCCCGGCAATTCGCCGATGGATTGCCCATGAATTACCGTAGCGGAGGTCAAGCCATGAACGCAGCGCCTATTTCATCCAACCGGGGCAAGCGGCCAACAAAACCCACGGCGGCGATGCGCCGACCCAAGGGAGGCGGGTCCGTCTTTCGAGAGGGAGATCGCTACCGGGGCATTCTCAAACGAGATGGCCAGGTTGTGGCCCGAGTCTCGGCAAAGACTGAAGAGTTGTGCTGGGAGAGACTGCGAGCCGCGGAGCGGGGAGAGAACCCGCGCCTGGTCCAAGAGGACAAGACTCCCACTTTGGCGCTCTATGCCGATAGGTGGCTTGCACGTAAAGCGGGCGCACGCGGCCGGCCTGTCAAGGACAACACAGTCATCGGCTACGAACAGAAGTTCCGCATTCACATCGTGCCTTACTTCGGGCATGAGATTCGCGTGGATCAGATCACTCCAAAGATGGTCGGGGACTTCTTCAACAAGTTGCGCAAAGACGGGCTCCAGAACAGCACCATCGCCAACACCCGTAACGCGCTCTCTGGGCTGCTGAGCGCCGCCCGCCTGGAAGGGATCATCACCGAGAACGCGGCCAAGGGCCACAACATCGGAGAAGCGGGCAGCGGGTTCAATGTGGTTGGCTTCTCCGACGACCTGGCCCGCCAGATCCTCGACGCGGTGCGTGGCTCGGAACATCGCGACGCGATCAGCTTGTTGCTCTATTGCCCGATGCGTGAGGGCGAGCTGCTGCGGTTGGACTGGGCCAACGTCTTCATGAATGCCAAGCGACTGACGGTGATGGCTACCGACACTCGCGTCATGGCTCCGGCGGGATCAGGGCACTTCGCCACCCGTGGAGTGGGTACACCCAAGACCAAGTCCGGCAAGCGCGATGTCCCGATCCCCCTCGAGGCCGAGCGCCTGTTGCGCCGGCGCTTCATCGAGGCTGGACACCCCACAAGTGGCCTGGTCTTCCCGTCGGCCAAGAACCGGTCCGTCCCTGTGAGCCCTCGCAGCCTGCTGGACGAGTTCAAGAAGCGGATGGTCGCCGCCGGCCTGCCGGTGACCAAGATCCACGAGCTCCGGCATATCAGCATCAGCCTTCTGCTGGCCCATGACGTCGACCCCAACCTGGTGGCCCAGATCGCCGGACACTCCAACGCCAACATCACCCGCCGCTTCTACGCCCATGTCCTGGACGGAAAGGCTTATGAAGCCGCGGAAACGCTCCGCTTCTTTGGCCCCAACAGCGCCTCGGGCGACTCAGGTCGTACTGGCCGAAAAGTGCCTCAAAGCGGCACAGTGTCCGCCGAATGGGATACTGGCGATAGTGTCAACTTAGGCAAAGAAGGCCAGAAACGGGCGTGACAATGCCACCGAGGGATCGCCGTTGGCCTGGAGTGCACCGTTTGAGGCCAACGGCAACTCCAACCCATTGATCCCGAGGGGATGTCCCCATCCGGGTGGCTGGCGCGCGCTGCGGTTTAGACGGGGATCGAACTGACGGCTCTCGTCCACAGAGTGTCGCGGGCTGGATCGACGATGGTTTCCGGAACGCGTTGCACAAGACCACAGTCGGTAGTCGCTGAACTTTTCCCGTAGCTGTCTTGCGGAAGACCCTACCGTCGCCAACGTTATGAACCTCAAGGGCGCGTCTGGGGCCGAGAAACCCGTCAGAATGGGGAGCATTGAGGTGGCCGGTTATGTTTGGGAATGCGAGGCCAAAGTCTCGCGCGAGGGATCAGTTGGGACCGATCGACGACGATGTAGCGACACGACAGGAAGCCTCTGGCGTCGACGTCAGCGCCGAGTGCTCGACTGATGCGAATCCGGTCGCTCTTGTCAATGGTCGATTCTCTGATGACTCCTCGATCCTGGGACAGGAGCGCCGCCTGCACGCTGCGGCGTCGACGATTTGGCGGATCGTCAGTGACGATCTCGCAGCCAGGGAGAGCCTCCGCCGCCAGGCTGAGTGCTCAAGCAGCTCGGCATCCGACGCAGCCACGGCCAGTCACACAGCTCGCCTAAATACTATCGGCGTTGGACGTAGCCGCTCCCTCGCGGAGCTGCGACAGGCGGCCGCGAAGAAGAAGTCTGCTATCGAAGCAGACCGCAACAACACAGAAGCCGTCGACGCCAGGGACCATCAGTTGCGGCTCGCCACGATCACTCGGGAACTGGCCGACTCGAAGGACAGCAGCGGGGCTGTGCTGGCAGCGATGGCTGGCGACATCGAGTCAGACTCGGCCTCGACTAGGGAGGCCTTCACCGAACGTGAGCGAGCAGCCCGAGACTCGGCGTCTCGACGCATCAAGGAGGAGGCCCAGGCTGCCCGCGAGCTGGTAATGGGAGAATCCCGGCGGAGCTTGGATCGGCTGGCCGTCCACACCAGCAGTTGGAAGGAGGAACTCGATGCCGTCCAGCAAGCTATGCGGCCAGTCATCGCTCACATCAAGAGAGTCAGAAGCCGCGTCAGCACCGGGTTTGTAGATGAAGACGTGTGGTCGGGACGGTTTTCGTCAGCCGATTACCGTAGGCCCAGCCTTGAGTCCAACCCTCGCGCAAAGACCGCGTCTGCGACGCAGTACAGGAAGACAGATCCTGTTTCGGGCGACGAGCTCCTGCGCGCTGCGGCGGACGCACGTCGAGCCCTCGAACGCGTCTCCCCGCCGATCCTCTATCGGGTGCCGTCAGAACTCAGCGGTGGGATCTATCTCTTCTGGATGATAGGGGCGGCTGTCATCATTTCCATGCTGGCGAGTCGAGTCCTTGCTGGCGTGGACGCGCTCCTCTACATCGGGTGCCTTGTCGGGCTCTTTGTGGTGAGTTTTCCGCTGATGTACCTTGGCTTGTGGGCTTATGGATGGGGATTCCGCCGCTCACTTCAGCGCTCGAGAATCATTTGGTCAGCCTACCGGGGCGCATGGGTCAACAGGGCCCGGCAGTTGACCGCCGACGATGCTCGGATTCGAGACGAGATCAAATCCTTGAGGGAGCAGTCGCTGAACGCGATCACCGAGGATGAGGCCGCACAGCTCAGGCAGGCCCTCGCGCCAATCGAGCAGTTGGCAGTTCAATGGCAGGTGGAGCTAGAAGCATCAACTCAACGAGCGCGCGCGGCGCTGGATCAGGCTCGGCAAGACCATTCCGGACGAACGAAAACCCTGGAAGCAGAAGCTGCGCGTCGAACCGCCACTCTTGCCGACGAGTACATCGAGAGGCAGAGGTCACTTGCCGAACGCACCTCGGACCTTCTGGCGAGGGTCGACCAAGAAGTTGAATCCTCCAGCCAGGCGATAGAGTCGCAGTCGCTAGCCGATACGGATGTGGCGATTGCTGAACGACAACAAGCATTGGGCGAGATCAAAGACCTGTTCGATGGGGCGCTCGCCGACCTCGAGAATCCTTGCGAGAGCACCCTTGTGGCCGTCGCAGAAGCCATTGGCGAGTTCACCTCAGTTCGGCCGACAATCTCGGCCGCGACTATCCAGGCCGATTCTCAGCTAGTTCTAGACCAAGTCCGCTCCGCGATCGTGGAGTTCGCAGAGGAGCGCGGCCCCATGACGGCAACCCAATTGAGATCGCAGCCACGGCCATCCGCGCCTGTCTGCGCGGAATTCCGCTTCGGCGCTATACATGGTCCGAACGATCTCGCCGCCCTTCCTTTCGTCATCTCTCTCGCCGAGTC
>PMXT01000098.1 GCA_003170995.1 Actinomycetota bacterium
GAAGAGAAGCACGATGTTCGCGCCGGCGAGCGCCATGAAGGCCAAGACGACCCATTGAGTCGTAACCGAGAAGTTCGCGAGCGACCCGGCATGGGGCGAGAAACCGCCTGTAGAAACGCTGCTCAGAGCGAGGCTAAGCGCATCGAAGACGTTCAACCGATCGTCGATGTCGAAGAGAGCGAGTGCGATCAGCGTCAGCGCCGCCACGATCGTGAGACCGAGATAGAGCAGGCCGAAGCGACGGATCACGACCTTCACGCCGCGCGAAAGGCGCTCGACCTCCTGGCCGGGCTGTTCCGCGATGGTGGGCTCGCGCCCGCCGATTCGCAGGCGCGGAAGCAGAGCAAGCGTCAGCACTATCACTCCCAGACCGCCCAGCCACTGGCTGAATTGGCGCCAGAACAGGAGCGAGCGCGGCAGCTTGCTCGGATCGGCGATCACGCTGATGTTGGTGGTGGTCAGTCCGGCCATTGACTCCATGAAGGCATCAGTCCAGTGCTTCAAGCCGTCGGCGGCGAGCAGGTACGGACCGCCGCCGATGAGCGCCGCCGTCAGCCAGGCGAGGGCGACGACCAGGAAGACTTCTCTCGTTCCGAGGCGACCCTTGCCGCGATTCGCTCGCTCGAGCAAGAAGCCGAGCGCGAGCCCGATGGCGAGCGGAATCAGGAAGGGAAGAGGCGACTCGCGGTAGGCCGCAGCGACGAGCGCGGGCAGGACGAGCGCGAGGCTGCCAATCTCCAGGATGCGCCCGAGCGCGTGCAGGCTCGCACGGACGCTGACGCCCAACACGCGGCGCCTGACTACGCGCTTGAAACGCTGCGTACGGGTCACAGCTCGCGCTCGAGCTCGACCGCGTGCGCCGACTCGGTGAAGATGATCACGCGGTCGCCCCGCTGCATACGATCATGACCGTGCGGGAAGATAGCTCGATCGTTACGAATGATTGCGCCGATTACCGTGCCTGTGGCCGGAAGCTCGCTGAAAGGCTTTCCGATCAGCTCGTTGTCTTCGCGCACCGTAACGTCGAGAATCTCGAAGTGGTTTCGCTCGAGCATCGAGACCTGGCGTGTGAGCGGATCGTGGGCGAAGCGAACGATCTCTTCGGAGGTGATCAGGCGCGGGTTCAGGGCGACGTCGATCCCCGATTCCTCGAAAACCTCGATCGAGGCGGCGTCGTGAACGATGGCGATGGTGAAGGGAACGCCATGCAGCTTGGCCAGTGTCGCCGCGTAGTGGATTTTCGTGTCTTCGCGCATGGCGAAAACCGCCACCTCAGCCTGCCCGATTTGCTCGCGATCGAGAAAGTCGGGATTCATGCCGGTCGCCTCGAGCACCCGCGCTCTCGGAAGCAGCTCGGCGATCCGGTGCGCCCGCCTGGTGTCGGCCTCGACGATGCGCACGCGGCAGCCCTGTGAGAGGAGCATCCGTGCAATCGCCACACCGGTGCGCCCGCCGCCGAAAACGACCACATCGCCGGTACGCTGCTCGCCACCTGCAACTATCGCGCTCCAGAGGTTGATGGCCTTGGGCGACCCGATTACGACTACGCGATCGCCGGGTTCGATTCGCTCGCTCCCGCGCGGAACGATGCGCCGGCCGTCTCGGATGATGCTGGCGACGCGCGAGTCGTAGGAAATCGCGCTCTCGCGCAGGCGCTTGCCGATCACGGCTCCGGGCTTGGCATCGCGCGGTACTTCGAACTCGACCATCTGCACCTGGCCGTCGGCGAAGACGTCGGTTTGCCGGGCCGCCGGAATACCGATGATGCGCGAGACGGCAAGCGCCGCCTCGAGCTCCGAGGAGACCACGAAATCGACGTCGAGGAAGTGGTCGCGCCAGACCTCGAGATACTCCTCGTTGGAGACGCGGGCGATCGTCTTGGCGTTCGGGGCCAGTCGGCGCGTGAGCAAGCAGGCGATCAGGTTCGCCTCGTCGCGCGAGGTGCTGGAGATGAAGAGGTCGGCTTCCTTTATGCCTCCTTCCTCGAGCACGTGGCGACTGGTGCCGTCGCCCTCGAAAACGGCCACGCCGTAGTTCTGCACCAGTTCGGCCAGACGCTCGTGATCGCGATCGACGACGGTGAACTCGTGCTCGCCGCGTAGGGCTTCGAGAATAGTCGTCCCCACCTGGCCCGCTCCAACCATGAATATCTTCATCTCGCTGCGAAAGTTATCGCTCGCTGCAGTCGGCTGCGATGTTTGCGCGCAATCAGCACCCCGAAAGAGCGAGCGCGTGCGGCAGGCCACCTTCGGCAGTACGGTCGATTACGTGCTCGAACACGCGCCCTGTAGGGTGATGGTTGTCTCGGCTCCAGACTCTCCGGCATGAGCTTTTACCGCCTCTCGATAACCATCACCTCGCTGGCGTTGATCGTGGTCGGCGTCGCGATCGTGGTGCAGACGGCGCGCGCCGGCGCCGGCCTCGTCGGCTTTCTGATCGGGCCGCTTTTCGTAGCCGCGGGGCTTGGGCGCCTGTTCCTCCTGCGGCGCCACTAAAAACTCGAATCAAAAAGAAGCACTCTGTCGACTGGCCGCGCTCGGCGGCGCGCNNCTGCGTCCTAGCATCGCATCCACCGATCGCACCCAGTCGGCAGGTCTTCATTCTGATTCAAGTTCTAAGAAGCTCTAAGCTCGGAGCGTGCCCTTTCGGTTGGAGATCCACGCCCTTCGCACGGCCGTTAAGCTCGGGCGCTGATGGCTAGAAAACGTCCACGTCTGGAGCGCGTTCTCGGCGAGCGAGATCTCTACTCGATCGCCTACGGAGAGATAGCTTCCTCGATCTACTTCGCACTCGGCATTGTCGCAGCGCGCGCTCTCGGCCTGACGCCGGTCGTGCTCGTGGCCGTCGGGGCGCTCTTCCTTCTCGTCGCCTCTTCCTACGCCGAAGCGATCACGTTGGCGTCCACAACGGGAGGAGCCGCCAACTTCGTTCGCCGGGCCTTCAACGACGTGGCGGGCTTCGTCGTCGGCTGGGTGCTGCTACTCGACTACCTGATCGTCATCGCGCTGACGACGCTCTTCGTGCCGCACTATCTGGGCGCCGCATTCCGGATCTCGATTCTCAGGCAGGCGCCGTACGACACGCTGGCCGCGGTGGTTCTGGTGGTTGCTCTGGTGATGATGCGCCTCGCCTTTCGCCCGAGCATCTATCGCTTTGGCATCGTCCTCGCAGCCCTCGACCTCGTAACGCAGGTCGTTCTGATCGGGCTCGGTCTGGGAATTCTCTTCTCCTGGCACGGACTTGCGTCGGGAGTCCATCTCGGCAGCACGCCCAGCTGGGGATCGCTCGCCTTCGCTCTGCCGCTGGCGATGCTCGCCTTCACGGGCATCGAGACCGTTGCCAACCTCTCGCAGGAGAGTCGAAATCCGGGCGCACTGCCGAGAAACCTGTTTTCGGCGATCGGCACCGTGATCGTCGTCTATGTGCTGATCGCCGTCGTCGGTTTGTCCGCATTCCCGGTCACGAACGGTTCGACCGCGCTCGGCAACGAGTGGAAGCGTGCTCCCTTGATGGGAATCGTCGCCGTCCTTACTCTTCATATGCCGGCCGCTCTCGCTACGGCGCTGCGTATCTTCGTCGGTCTGAGCGGTGTGGCCATTTTGCTACTGGCCGCGACGACCGCGATCTCCGGCTTCGCGCGGCTCGCTCGCTCGCTGGGCGAGCACAGGATGCTGCCGGCGCCCTTCGGCCGTCTCTATCACCGTACGCTCGTGTCGCCGCAGGCGCTCGTTGCGATCGCGCTCATCGTCGGCGGGCTCCTGATCGCGACCGAGCCACTACACCACACCGGCCTACAAGGGCAGGCAACCTTCCTCGCCAGCCTGTTCTCGTTCGGCGTACTGATCGCTTTCACCGCCGTCCAGCTCGCCGTGATCAGGCTTCGCTACACCGAGCCCATCCACTTCCGTCTCTACCGCGTTCCCCTCTCGATTCGAGTCTTCGGTGGAGATCTTCCGCTGCCGGCCCTTCTCGGCGCGGCGCTCACGGCGTTCGTTTTCGTGCTGACGATGTTGACTCATCCGGCCGCTCGCTACGGCGGCCCGATCTGGCTCGTCGTCGGGCTCTCGATCTTCGGCCTCGTTCGTCACCAGCGCGGCACCGGTCTGCTCGAGCAGGTTGCCGCCAGCGACGAGCAGGAGCTACCCGAAGCCGGATTTGCAACCATCCTTGTGCCGATGAAGGCCGGCGACATAGGCGAGGAGATGATGGCGACGGCGGTGCGGATCGCCCAGGAGCGGCACGCCTCGGTGATTGCCGTGAACGTCATCGAAGTGCCGCTCGAACAGTCGCTTGACGCGCCACTCGAGCAGGAAGAGCGCCAAGCCGCGGAGGCCCTCACCGAGGCGCACGCACTAGGTGAGGAGAACGGTGTGCCTGTTCGCGGCTACGTGGTGCGCACTCGCTCGATCGGGGCTGCGGTGGTCGAGCAGGCGCGCCAGCTCGGTGCCGACCTGATCGTCCTCGGCTCGGGCGCGCGCTGGCGCCGCCACTCCCGTTTCTTCTCGCCGACTGTGGAGTACGTCCTGAGCAAGGCTCCCTGCGAGGTGATAGTCGTCTCCTTCCCCGAGGACGCGTTCGAGGGCTTGCCGGCACCCGAGCCGAAAGAGACGAGCTCGGGCGAGTAGCACCAAGGGCCTATCCCACTAGGCCTACACAACCGAAGCGACCGCCCCGCGGCGCCAGTGATCGCCCAGACCGCTTGCCGCACTACCAGTGCGCCTTCACGGCCCGTACGGCCTGTTGAACTCGCCTCGAAACGAAGCACTCCACCCACTGGCCGCGCTCGGCGGCGCGATACCGCGTCCTCAGTGCGTCCTTGTCTCGCATCCACCGATCGCACCCAGTCGACGGGTCTTCATTCCGAGACGAGTTCCGGGCATCCACAGCTCAACCCTTTCGACCGCGCATCCCTACCGGGATAGGCCCGAGAAATCGAGGCGCGCTGGTGCTGATACGCAGATGAACGAAGCCCGGTTCGCGGCGCTGGTCTATGAGCTAGGCTGAGACTTCATGAAGGCGATCATCATCGGTTGCGGTCGCACCGGCTCGTCGGTCGCACGTCACCTGCACGATGCCGCTTGGGAAGTCGTGGTAGTCGACGAGGATGAGGAGGCGCTGTCCAATCTCGGGGCGCGCTGGCCGGGGCGCTTCATCGTCGGCCACGGTCTCGACATCGACGTGCTGGTGGAGAGCGGCGCCGAGAGCGCCGACGCAGTCGTCGTCTCGACCGACGGCGACAACACAAACATCGTCATCGGTTTGATCGCGCAAAGGCGTTTTCACGTCGAGCGCGTCGTCGTTCGCGTTCTCGATCCGGCTCGAGCCGCCTTTTTCGCCGAGCGTGGCCTGCACACGGTTTGCCCGACCTCGATCGCGATCGGCGCGTTGACCGAAGCGGCACTGGTCAGCGAGACGGTCTCCACCGAGGGAGCAAGTATCTGATGTACGTGCTGATTGCAGGCGGCGGCAAAGTGGGCGCGAACGTGACCCGCTCGCTGCTGCGTCAGAACCACGAGGTGACGATCATCGAGCAGCGCTCCGAGCGCTTCCACGTACTCGAGGAGGAGTTCGACTACCGCGTGCAGCGCGGCGATGCGACCGAGCTGCACGTGTTGGAGCGGGCCGGCATCGGCCGCCCGCCCGATCTGGTGCTCGCGGTCACCGGCGACGACGAGGACAACATCGTTATCTGCGAGATCGCTCAGAAGCGCTACCTCGCTCCCAAAGTGATCGCCCGTGTCAACGATCCACGCAACCAGACGCACTTCGATCTACTCGGAGTCGCCCCCACGGTCTGCGCCACCTCGAGCATCATGGCGCTGATCGAGCACGAGGTGCCCGAGAGCGACATCATCCGCCTGCTCCAGCTGCGCGATGACGAGCTGGAGATCGTGGAAGTGCCGATCGGAGCCGACTCTCCCTCCTCGGGCAAGCGCATCGAGCAGCTGAAGATGCCCGATGGAACGCGCGTGATCTCCGTAGCCCGCGAAGGTCGCTCCGAGATCGCCACCGGCTCGACCAAACTTGCGCCCGGCGATCGCGTGCTCGCCATTCTCCAGCCCGGCTGCGAGGCCGAGCTGCGCCGGGTGCTGCTCAAGCACTAAAAAGCTCTAACAAAACGAAGCACGCCGCCGCCTGGCCGCGCTCGGCGGCGCGATACCGTGTCCTTAGGGTCTATCCCGCCAGGTCTACACGACCGGAGCGGCCGCCCTGCGGCGCCAGCGACCGCTCAGATCGCTTGCCGCACTACCAGTGCGCCTTCACGGCCCGTTCGGCCCCTGGCATCCACGGCTCAACCACTTCAATCGCGTATCCCTAACGGGATAGACGCTGGTCGCACCTGTAGTCCCGCTACGGGCACTCCCTACTCTTGGAACTCGGCTGGAAACAGAGAGACGCCGGCTGAGCACGATCTCACCGCACGAGGACGTCGTCCTCCGTCCCCAACCGAGCTCCCTTGTCTCACATCCACCGATCGCACCCAGGCGGCGGGTCTTCAATTGAAACGAGCTCAAAGGCGTTTAGGAAACCGCTGGTCGCATTCTAAACGCAGGTTTAGGGCAGCCGCGTTTTCGGCCGAGACCCCACGCGACCCCGGAGAGCTGTTCAGCCGCCGGGAGCGATGCTCCGTTTGCTATTGACATGTGGCGAGTAGTCTGAAACCATTGGCCATCCTTAATTAAGGTGGTCCGCAAAGCTACTAGTCAGCGTCCCGCAAAATGGCCGCGTCCTCGGTTGATTAATAGGAGGAGCAATGTCTCGGTTTTGTCGGCGCCTGCGGTGTCTTTTATTCGCATTCACAAACCGCAAAGGTGCGAGTCTTATGACCGCCTCATTCTTCGTTCTACTGCTCTTTATAGCTGGTTACGCGGCGCTCGCAAGCACGTCCGCGAGCAACCATCATGCGAAAGTGGCTCTCGTCGCGGTAACGGCGCCACTCGAGAACTGCGGAAGAGGCGTTCCGACTGAGAAGTGTAATCCGATTCTCGGTCCGGCAATGCCGACCCAGACACCGCCGCCCCAACCAATCACACCTCCGGGTCCGGTGTGGTCGTCCCCGCCAATGATCAATTGCGGGCAGACGTTCTTCTCGTCATCTACCGCGACCGCGCTCAGCGACCAGTTCGGAACGATTGATTGTTTCCGCTTCAGCGGTAAGTCGCCTTGGGTTCTCGTCGGCGATGGAATGTCGACTGACGGAAGCGGCGCCGCACCTGGTGGACAGATTGTGGCGAGAGAAACGTGTGCGAGCGATGACAACGTCTGCCTCGACGCGAATTCAGAACACGACTTCAGCAGGTTCACGGTGTCGTACCCGCCCCTTCCGAGTTCGTACCCAGCTCGGCTTGAGGTGACGTTCGGCGGGAGACTTCTCTCGATCTCCGACGCTAACTGCGGTCTGTTCACTTTCGACATCCAAACGGGCGAATGGCATGGCCATACCCCAGCTGTCATCAACGCCATCAAATCCGGAGCTCGACCGGCAGCCTTTGCGACACCGATCGCAGCATCCGGGAATGCAGCAATCCACCGCCATGCGCCAGCCGCGACCGGCGCGTGCGGATGACGCCCGTCGTGGACGCGAAAGAAGGGATAGATAAATGACCTTCAACTCTCTCTCCGTTTCGCGGCCATCGCGATACGCGCTGACGGTTTTTGGCGTTCTAATGCTTATGACGATCACAGTGTGGGCTGGCTTCAGCGAACCGGCACAAGCCCAATCGCCGACACCAAACCACTATATGGAGGACTCGTATCCTGGCAACGCATTTCCATCGGACGACGCAGACGCCGTAGTTGTCGAAGGACTGGGATCGCTCGACTGCTCGTCGTTTAGCGAAGCGAGCATTAAATCCTGGACAGTTGAGTGGACGGTGAGACAGAGGAAGGTAGTTACCGAGATATCTCCGCAAAGCGCGTGCGGGTCGATCAGCGAGTATGAGATCCTCCTGACTCGAATAAAGGACTACGTTGAGGCTAACGCGCACTATCCATCTGGGCGATGGGCTGGCTTCATGCTCGACGAGGAGCCCGGCTACGGTTTCTCGCCTTCTCAGCTCGAATCACTTAATGCCCGCGTCGAGGAAATGATGGTAAATACTCCGGGTATGTCTTGGTATTTCCAAGAGGATCAACCGAATGGGTGGGAGCTTTCGACCTACAACGCTATCCTAGGGAATTCATGGCCAGCCGGGCAGGCTTATACCAGTAGTATGGTCAGCGCAATGAACGCGGTGTGTTCGACATACGCCGTATGCGTAAACGCTGTAACTATCAATTCGTATAACTCGTCTCCGTGGAACAGCTTGAGTTATGTGTCTGGGCTTGTACACGACGGTTCTCCGTGGCAGAATAATTACTGGAACGTTGGCTGGTATTGGGGTAATAAGTGGAGATATGGCTAGAAGCGAGCACATAAAGAAAGGTTTTCAGAAGGGCTGGGCGCATCGGCGCCGAACTCTTCTTTCTGCTAGCTCAATCTTTGGGGCAGCGCTGCTAGTTCTAACTACCGTCGCTTGCAAGGAGGCAGTCCCATCTCGCACGGCGAGAACTTCAATAGCCGCCTGCTCGCCCGCCAGTCTCGCCGGGTCTGCGCGCCTGCAAGGTGAGACCGGCTACCGCATAGGCCTATTAACGGTGGAAAACACCGGACGAACGCCGTGTCTGCTTCCGACACGTCCATCGGTGACCCTGAAGCGGAACGGCACCGTCCTCGCGGTACGTGAGATCCCAATGCTAGACGGGCAGTCGCGCTCGTTCGGTCGAGCATTTCGTAGCACTCTCAGAGCAGGTGAAACGGCAACAGCCGCGCTCGCTTGGCACAACTGGTGCCGGCGCTCGCCTAGAGCGTCCCGGTCTTTGCTGGGGTATCTCCTACTAAGTCTTCCACGGTACTTAGCGCCGCTCCGAATTCGAATGACGGCTTTTATGGTGCCGCGGTGCGCCTACCCGAAGAAACAATCGACCTTAGCGGTTGGTCGGTTTCGCGCCCCGCGCAGTACCTAGAGTCACGGTCACCGAGGTCACAAACAGTCCGGCGAAGCGAACCGCGGGAAACGAAAGGCGTTGGGCTAGCCGCCCAGCCCAAGACTCTGAGAACGGCGGGCCAACCGGTTACATTGGTAAACGCTCCGCCGTCGAAACGAGAGGTGTCGTGGGAGAAAGCACAACAACTCTGATTCTTGTCTCCGTAAAAGGAGTAGACAAAAAACTCGCTTACTTGCGGTTTGCCAAAGACGGATCGGTTTATCTTTATTTCCCTCGGAAACTCGGCTATCGCATAACAAAACACAAAGATTTGCCTGTAATACCGAAGGGCGAGACTCAAGTAACTCTTGAGGTTATTGACAACGCTCCCGGTAGCCCATATATCTCCTATCATCCCGGTAAGAACGTCATCCACGTTAATCTTCAAGATCGGCAGCAGAGCGGCTATAGGTTTGACGCATCCCCACTCGATATGTCGCAGACCAAAGGCGCGGCTCTCATACCGCTATGTCAGATACTCGTACCGGACTTTATGCATCTCGATACCGCTAAGAGACAGAAGTATGAGTTACCACTTCGGATAAACGCTGACACAGATACGCCGGAAGGATCCCTCAGTATTGATATTTGGCTCCATCCTGTTGGGACATATTTCGCGATTGAAGAGATGCCGCTGTTCAAAGAGCGGCTGCAGAAAACGAAATTCGCAGGGAAGGTTACGTTTCAATCACCGAGGGTGACGTCGTTAACAGCAACGTTAGTGATCTCGGAGAACCCGAAAGAGGAAACCGAAGACGCGGAGCCTTGCATTATTGTCGCCGTTTTTAACAACGACGCGCCTTTCATATTCGAACTTCAAGCCATCAAGCCGGACAGGGCGCTACCTAGCACCGCCTAGAGCCGCCGGGAGGGGCAGGCCGCAGTTTCACGACCTGCCCTCCGGCTTACACATCAGATCGATTCTCCCTCGTGTAGTCCCAGGGGAGCTACGCAGGAAGACCGAAGAAGTCCGGGTGGACGGTCACCAACGCTTTGACCGTCTCCAGCCATTCGCGGAATGCGTTGTGGTTGGGGGACGCGCCGAAATCAGTCACCGAGTCGACTCCCGCCTTCCAAGCCAAATACTAAAGCGTTACTCCTTCTCGACTGCTGCGAACAGCCACTCGACGCGGTCGATCGATTCCGTGGTCGTGACGACGAGCAGCTCGTCGCCGGGGCGTAGCTTCGTGGCGCCCCGCGCCTGTAACGGCTCGCCCTCGCGCACTATCAGGCCGATCCAGGCGCCGGCCAGCTCCAGCTCGCGGATGTGCACTCCGATCGCCGCCGAGCTTTCGGCTACCACGATCCGCAGAACGCTCTCGGGCGCGCTGCGCAGGGGCACCGAGATGCGCCAGGGAGTCTGCTCGATCAGGCGCATCGGGATACCGAGGCGCGCGGCGGCGAATGGGATCGTCGTTCCCTGGACGAGCACCGAGAAGGCGACCGCGACGAAGACGAGCGAGTAGATCAGCTTGGCGTCGTGCACCTTCGCCAGCACCGCGAAGGCGGCGAGCAGGATCGGCACCGCCCCTTTCAGGCCGCCCCAAAGCAGGAAGAGGCGCTCACCTCTGTTCAGGCGCACGGGTATGAGCAGCAGAGAGCCGACGAGCGGGCGAGCCACCAGGACGAGCAACACGGCGATCGCGAGACCCTTGAGCCAGATCCAGTCGTGACCGACGTAGGCGAGGTCGACCGTCAGCCCGAGCCCACCAAAGGCGGCGACCTCCGCGAGCGAGGCCAGCGAGGAGTGGAAGGCCTCGATCTCGGTCTTGAAGGGAACGCGCTCGTCACCGACGAGGATTCCGGCCACGAAGACGGCGAGAAAGCCCGAGCCGTGCGCCACGCTGGCAAGCCCGTAGACGACTCCGCAGGCAGCAAGAGTGCGGATGGGGTAGAGGCCCGCGCTCGGCAACCTGAACCGCATCAGCGGGCCGAGCAGGCGGCCTGCGACGATCCCGAAAGCGAGCCCGATGCTCGTCGCTACGGCGAACTCCCGCACGACCATGAAAATCGAGCCGTGGCTGGCGGTGGCGAACTGGATCATCGCCAGCATCAGCGCGATTCCGACCGGGTCGTTGGCTCCCGACTCGCCCTCGAGGATGGTGTCGGTGCGCCCGCCAACCTCACGCTGGCCGAGCACCGAGAACATCACCGCCGGATCGGTCGGCGCCAGGGCCGCTCCGATCAGGCCCGAAATCATCCAACTGAGGCCGAGTAGCAGGTGGCAGCCGGTAGCGACGACGGCCGCCGTTCCGAACGTTCCCAGCACGCCGAGCGTTGAGATCGGGACCGCGGAGGAGCGAAAGCGGCGCCAGCCGATGTGCATTCCGCCGTCGAAGAGGATGACGACCACAGCCACGACCACGACCCGCTCGACGGTCTGGATCGAGGCGTGATGCGTGAGCGTAGGGAAGATGTCCGAGAGAGTGGCCCCGGCGATGAGGAAGAAGGCAGCAGCCGGTATCGGCACGCGCTCGCTCAGCTTGCTCCAGGCGAGCGCGATCGTGAGCCCAACGGCCACTACCAAAACGATGCTGCCGAAGCTGACGATCTCGTGCATGGCTGGACTCTAGGGCCTATCCCGCCAGGTCTGCACGCCCGATGCGGCCGCCGATATCCGCAGCTCGACCCCCTCGATCGAGTATCCCTAGCGGAATAGGCCCTCAGTAGCCGCCGCTGCGAGCACCGCTGGCTTTCCCGGGCGGGTGAGCCTTCCGGCGCCTAATCTGCTTCTGCGACGGCGGACTTCTTGCTCCGGCGCCGCGCGTAAGGGAAAGCGATCAGGCCGATCAACGCGCCGGCGGCGTCGATGGCGACATCTCGTGGCGCTCCCGTCCGACCGCGGACGAAGTGCTGGTGCAGTTCGTCGCTCGCCGCATAGGTGACGGCGATTGCCAGCGCCGGCCAGGGTCGGGCGAGCGCGCGCAGCAATAGCGCCGAGAGCAGCGCGTACTCGCCGACGTGAGCCAGCTTGCGCAGAATCAGATCCCAGACGCCGAGTCCCGAGTTGAGGCTCGGGATCGAGGACAAGGCAAAGATCACCGCCGCCCAGAGGACGACCGGGAGCCAGAGGCAAAGTGCTCGCTTCAATTGACGACCGGCCAGTCGGTGGAGTGCTTCATTTGAAACGAGCTCGTAAGGTTCTCGGCGCGCGCTGAAGCATGACCGTCGGCCATGATAGGCTCGCCCGCAGATAACGGCGAGCGGTTAGGGAACCCGGTGTAAGCCCGGGACGGTCCCGCCGCTGTAAGGGGAGAAGCTCCCTTGCCACGACGTCACTGGCCCTCGGGCTGGGAAGGCGGCGGGGGAGGGCGCCCCGAGTCAGAAGACCTGTCGCTCGTCGCCCATCGGACCCCTCGAGGAAGGAGGAT
>PMXT01000122.1:0-5875 GCA_003170995.1 Actinomycetota bacterium
TGGCCAAGCTGGCGCTCGACAACGGCGTCTCGGGAGCGCTCGAGGGCCCGAGCTCCTACCTGATGAAGTCGCCGCCGAAGCAGATCGTCGACGACGAGGCCTACGAGGCGACCGAGGAGTTCATCAAGCGCTATTCGCGCAAGGACGCCGTCAAGCCCGCGAAGGCGTAGAGCAACTCGGCAACCGTTCGATCCTGCGCCCGCTTCGGCGGGCGCAGGTCTTTCTAGAACCAGAGCACCGGCGTCTGAAGTTGCGGCGCGACTACACTCGCTCTCGTGGCTCTGCGCATCTGCCTCGTCACGCCATTTGCCTGGTCGCAGCCTCATCCCGTCAACGAGAACGTGGCCGGGATCGCCGCCGCGTTGCGCGAGCGCGGGCACCACGTAACGGTGCTGGCGCCGTCGAACCGCGCCGGCGACCTCAGGGCGGGTCGGCGCATGCTCGGGCGTGAGCAAGATGCCGACCTGATCGCCGTCGGGCCGGCGATTCCTGTGACGCGAAGGAGCAAGCTCGGCATACCCGTCGGCGTCCGAGCCAATATGGCGCTCGCGCTCGCCAAAGGACGGTTCGACGTGGTGCACGGCTTCGAGCCCGGGCTCCCGAGCCTCTCCTATCTGGTCCTGCGCGACACAAGATCGCTAACGGTCGCCAGCTTCCTTTCGACCGAGCGCATCGCCTATCCGCCGGCACGAAGTCGCCGCGAGCGCCTACTCGCCCGCACCGACGCATTGCTGGCGACCAGCGAGGAGATAGCCGAGGCCGCCCGCGAGCGCTTTCCTGGCGATTACCGGCTGCTCCCCGAAGGTGTCGACACAGATCTCTTCCAGCCGGGAGAGAAACGCCGACTGATCGCCGCCGAGTGGCGCTCGACCGAGCGCGCCGTTGCCCGCAGCCTGATTCATGTTCTGCGCGAGCTCGACGGCTGGGAGCTGCTGCTGTTGCGCACCAAGCCGCTCGCGGGCAGACCCAGCGTGCCGCGCGCCCTACGCGATCGTGTTCACGTCCGTACGGCCCGCGATGCCGCGACGCGAGCGCAGTTGCTTGGCGGTGCGGCCGTCTTCGTTCCAGCGCCGGGCGGGCTCGCCCGGCTTCGATTGGAGGCCGAGGCCTGTGGCGCGGCCATCGCCGATCCGCCCGCGCTCGCAGAACAATCCCAGCTAGCTGCGGCGGCCGTGGCTCGACTGGCCGAGAACGAGACCGTACGACAGGAGTTACAGGCACAGTCTCGAGAGCACGCCGAGAAACAGTCATTCGCGGTTGTCGCCGCCAAGCTCGACGGGATCTACCGCGAGCTGTGCAAGCGCCGACGCGCACCACGTAAGCAAAGCGTCGATCCACTTGCCGGGCGCGAGTGGATCCTCTGCGACCTGCACATGCACACAAGCTGGTCACCGGACTGCTCGATCGAGGTCGACGACCTGCTCACGCACGCCGAGGAGATCGGTCTGGGTTCGATCGCCGTGACCGACCACAACGTCTTTGGCGGTGCCGCGAAGGCGGTCGCGCGAGCACACTCGCGCAAGCTGATCGTGATCCCCGGCGAGGAGATCAAGACCGACGGGCAAGGCGAGGTGATCGGCCTGTTCCTAGAGCGTGAGATCCCACGCGGGCTCTCCTTCGCCGACACGATCGCTGCCATCCACGAGCAGGGCGGACTCGTTTACGTCCCCCACCCCTTCGATCGCCTGCACTCGATTCCCGATGCGGCGACGCTGCGCCGGCACCTGGCCGAGATCGACGTTTTCGAGGCCTACAACGCGCGGCTCGTGTTCGAAGCCTTCAACGACGAGGCGCTCCGTTTCGCGCGTAAGTACAACTTGACCACGGGCGCTGGCTCCGACGCACACGTGCTGCAGGGGATCGGTACCGGTTGCGTGCGCATGCGCTATTTCGAAGGCCCGGAAGAGTTCCTGATCAGCCTGCACGGCGCCGAGATCGTGCGCCGGCCGAGGTCACTCGTGTACCTGCAGTCGCTCAAATGGGCGGCGCAGGTCAAGGAAAGGGCGCGCTAGGGGAGAAAGTAGGACCCGCCTATCGTGCCCGTCCTACCCAAAGACGAACTCTACGAAAAGCACCTGAAAAAGGCGATCACCGAGATCAACGATCTCGGNNCCGAGCTGCAGGAGGGCGTCGCCTTCTTCGGCCGTTCCGGCCAGGCGATCTTGAAGTCGTTGCAGCGCCTGCGCGTGGATCCGATGGCGATCTACGGAACGAACTGCCTCAAGCTGGCCGGCGAGGACGAAACCGAAGCGCTTCCGTATCTGCTGCGCGAGCTGCACATCATTCAGCCGCGGCTGCTCGTTGTAATGGGCGAGCAGGCCCTCCAGTTAGTGAACAAGCTCGACTTCCCGCTCTCGGAACAGCTCGAGCTCTCGCTCGGCGTTCTGCAGCGCTTCACGCCGACAATCGAGGCGCTCTACTGCCCCGACATCGACGCCTCGCTCGACGAGCAAGCGGCCAAAACGGCGTTCTGGAAGTCCTTCAAGCTGGTCGGGCCGTGGTGGGCAGAGCAACCGCCGTACTGAGAAGTGCTTCGTTTGAAACGAGCTCCACAACTGCGACTGGCACTCGCCGCCGGTTTCCTGTTGCTACTCGGTCTCTACTACGCGAGCAGCGAGTTCCTGCCCGACTTGCCTGAATGGGGCGACGTACTCTGGGTCGGCTTAGCCCTAAGTGCCCTCGCTTTCGCACCGGTCATGCTCGTCCTGCCGCTGCGCCGTGCGCGCCCACTCGCACTCGTCGCACTCGGCTTCGCGGCTATCGCGGTCGTCCTCTACTTGATCGGCGCTGATCTATACGCCTCACTGCCCAAGCTCGCCGCCGCCGCGCTGCTCGGCTTTATCTTCCTGCGCTACTGCGAGAGGCTGAGCTGGGTCGTAATCCTCGCCCTACTCATTCCGGTAGCCGACACACTCTCGGTCTGGTACGGGCCAACGCATTACGTGGTAACCGAGCAGCCGCAGATTTTCGACGTCAGCTCCGTCGCCTTCCCCGTTCCGGGCGAACGGGCCATCACGCTTCGCTGGAATGCGCCGGTAGGAGCGAGCATCAGCGGGTGGCTCATGTATCGCCGCACAGACGGCGGACGAGAGCTTCTACTGGCCCCAAATCCCCTCTGCCCACCTGCCGATCATTGCGGTAAGAAGATTGTCTTCAGCGACAGGGCCAAGCCGGCCGGTAAGCAACTCAGTTACCGCGTCGTGACGGTGAGTGGCGGCCGCGAGAGCGGAAAGGCGATCATCGTCTTCCCGCCTGTAGGCGAAGGCGCCTCGCAGATAACCGGAATGACGGGCAAACTCGCACCGAGCCACCTGCGAGTAAGTAGTGCGCCCAGCGCTCCCGCCGGTCTCGGACTGCCCGACGTGCTCTTCTTCGCGCTCTTCCTCGGGGCGGCAGTCCGCTTCGGCCTTCGGTATCGCGCAACCTGGCTCGCGCTGGTCGCCTCACTCGGCCTGACGACCGCGCTGGCCATCTATATCGATCCCTTCAACATAGGCGGGCTACCTGCTCTCCCTGGCCTCTCGCTTGCTTTCCTGCTCACCAACGCCGACCTGATCTGGCGCCGGCTCAATGGCGGTGAGAACATCGACATCGATGTTCAGTCGCGACCCGTGCCGCCGGCCGGGCGCTAATCGACAGCGAGCGCGGTCGAGAGCGGCTCGCGATCGGGGCCACTCGGCTGAAAGTACTCAGCCGGCTCGAAACCGAGCAAGTCCGCGTAGATGAGCACCGGGAAGGACTGAATGCGTGTGTTGTAGATACGAACGTTGCCGTTGTAGATGAGACGCGCGGCAGCGAGCTCGTCCTCGGTGTTTGCGATCTCCTTCTGAAGCGCGAGATAGTTCTCCGTTGCCCGCAGCCCCGGATACGACTCCGCCAGGGCGATCGTGTCACCAAGGGCGCCGGCGAGCTCCGCCTCGGGTGCGCTCTTGGCCGTCGCACCGTTTGCCTCTTCCGCCTTCCCGCGCAGTCGCGCGAGCTCGCCGAAGATCGTACTTTCGTGGGCCGAATAGCCCCTGACGGTTTCGACCAGCCTTGGAATCAAGTCGTGGCGGCGCTGGAGCTGCACATCAACGTCCCGCCACCCCTCTGCAACCTTGTTACGCAGGCGAACGAGCCGGTTGTAGGACGCAGCGACGAGGAGACCGGCTAATGCGAACAGGGCGAGAACGACGTACAGGGGCGTCATGACGGTTCAGATTCAGACGTCTCGGTCAAGCCGGCGCCCGTCCCCTCGCCGGAAGAGATCGCGCGCGCGTTCGCCGCGGCGGCCTCGTCGATCAGCCAGGTCGCCAACGGCTCCCAGAGCTCGAGCAGCTTTTCGATCAGCTCCGGACGTTTCGGGCTGAGAGGCTTTTCGACCAGAAATGCGACCCTCATCCCCTGGATCTCGAAGTAGGAGTTGGCGCCGGGAAGAGAGCGGTGGAAATCGAGGATCTTGACGATCGCGCTCGGCGTGAGTAGTTTCGCTACCTCGTCCTCCTGCTCTCGCGGACCGCTGATGCGGTAGCACTGCATCAACTCGGTCGACTCGAGATCGACCCGCTCGCCGATCTCCCCACGCTGGCCGGTGAGCTTCTCTTCGAGCTCGGCGGATCGACTGTGGGGCCCCATCTGGAGCAGGTCGATCAGAGGTCGGTCGAGGCTGAAGTGCAGGACGATGAAGGTGCTCACCTGCTCGCTGCGGCCGCTCCCGATAATCCGCTTGTGCTGGTAGAGCACGACTCCCGGCACCGTCCAGAAACCCGAGAAGAAATCGCTCGCGCGGCGTTCGTCTCCGCTCGAAAGAAACGGCGTGTCCTCGAACGGCTCACCCGAGGGCTCGTAGGCCCACTGGCGTTTCGCAGCCCAGCGGGCGAAGAACCGCTCCCGAGCGCGGAATTGTGCCTTCGCCCAGCCGCTCGCGAAGACAACGAGCGCACCAATCACCATGCCGGCAAAAACGTCAAATGCTCGCTGGCGCGATCCTTCTCCGAGCCCATATAAAAAGCCGAGACCGGCGCCTACGAGCGCGCCGAAGGCGGCGAGATCCCAGTAAACGACGGAGTGAAGAAGGCGCCGCTCCTCCTCGACCTTCACCTCACGGTAGTCGGGCTCGGACATGATCGGAGAGTAGCCGACGTTTTCCGGAGTGCCTAGAACCCTGTGCGTGAGTCTGCGTTGCAGACAAGCGAGCCCTGCCCCGATTACAGCCAGGGCAGGGCTCGAACACGCGTTTCTTTCAGCTTCTCGGCCTTACGGCTTCGTGCAGTTCGTTGCCGCCCAGGTAGCGATGTGCTCGGACGCTGTGAGCAGACTATTGGCGTCCAGAGTAGCCATCAGCTGTTGCACCTGCGCCGCTGTCAGCTTTGTCTGTCCCGCCTTCAGATGCAACTTGGCGAGTTGCCCAGCGGCCGTGGCCAGTGCCGCAAAATCAGGTCTCACCGCCGCCGGAGCAGTCTTGGCCAGCGTGTTCAGCCTGGCGATCTGCGTGTTGATATCGCTCGGAACCGTGCCACCGGTCACCTTCGCAACGGTCTGCTCAGCGGCCACGAGATTTGCGCAATCGCTACTCGTGAGGTTCGTTCCACCCGACGCCGAGGTTGTCGACGAATTCGTCGTCATTGCCGTGGTCGTCGATGCCGTGGTCGTCGATGCCGACTTCTTCTTCGAGCCGCAACCGGGCGCGACGACAAGCAGTACACCAACGAAAACGGCACAAATCAACTTCAGTCTCATGTACGGAGCCCCTTTCCAGCGCTGACGCGCATGGTTTTGCTTGCTGCGCGATCGTAGAGCACGACAGCCCTCGCTACAAGCGGAACCGGCACGAATCGCGCTACTCGGTCGCGTCGCGCTCCAGCAGAGCGACTGTCTCGACGTGCGGCGTGTGCGG
>PMXT01000122.1:5919-6048 GCA_003170995.1 Actinomycetota bacterium
GGCGCAGGGCCTTGCCGGCCAGGCCGGCGCGGGGCGGGTCGACCACAACGACGTCGGGAGGGCCGGAGCGCTCGAGCAGATCGCGCACTACCTGGCCGACGTTGCCGGCGAAGAAGGCTTCGTTGCCGA
>PMXT01000099.1:0-11519 GCA_003170995.1 Actinomycetota bacterium
GAGCCTCGTCTTCTTCTTCTCGCCGAGCCGCGAAACCGCGACGTGTAGCCAGAAAGGAATCCGCCGTTTCTGGCCCGCGCAGGTCAGGGTTATCCAGCCGTCCAGGTCGCCTCCCTTGGCCGAAGTCTTTGCGCTCGCTTTGAGCGACAACGTGCCCGGAACGGTAACCGACGCGGGGGCACGCAGGGAGGTGCCGGAAGTCGATTCGGAACGGCGGATTTTCACCTGGCAGGATCCGACGTCCGCGCCGGCATCGCTCAAAGCGACAGTTCGTGCCACGCTATGGTCACGCCGGACGAAGCCGAACCCAACAGAGGAGGGAAAGGCGAAGACAAGCGGCTGGCTCGCGGGCTGGAGGGCGATTCGGCCCCCGCCTTCCCGTAGGGGCGAAAGCTCGTGACCGCCCGCGCTCGTTACGGGCGTACCGGTGAGGATGAGCGCCGACTTGATTTGAGAGACGGTCCAAGTGGGGTGGAGTTGGCGCAGGAGCGCTGCCGCTCCGGCCACATGTGGCGAGGCCGCGCTGGTGCCGCTTTCGATGTCCCAAGAGCCCTCACTTGGTGAGACTGAAGAAAGGATTGCGATGCCCGGCGCACTGACGTCGGGCTTGAGCAGAAGGTCGTACGGCGTTGGACCGGCTGACGAGAAGGACGCGATCCTGACCCTGTGGGATGCCGTACTCGCGCTCGAGGAGGCGCCGACCGTAATGGCGCTCGCTGCACTACCGGGCGAGCTGACGGAGCCCTTACCGTTCTCATCGAACTCGTTTCCTGCCGCCACTACCACGACTACGCCTGCGGCGCTCGCGGCGTTCACCGCTTTGGCGACGATGTCATTGCGAGGATCGATCTCGGGCTCCCCGAGAGAGAGGTTGATCACGTTCATTCCGTCGGAGACCGCGGCCTCGATAGCGGCGGTGATCTCAGGCGAGTTCCCGTTCAGTCCGAACTGCTCGGTTGGGATCGTCAGAGCTTTGTAGTTGCCTAGGTACGCACGCGGCGCCACGCCCGAGAGCGTCCGCGCCTTTTCGTTGAAGGTCGCAGTCGTACCGGCGTTTCCGGCTGCGATGCCAGCGACATGAGTGCCGTGAGAGGAGAACTTGGGATCGAAGGGAAGCGAAGCATTCGCGTACTCGAGGCCAGACGGTGCGAAGGCGCGGGCGACTATGACCTTCGCCGTCGTGTAGGAGGTGTTTCCCTTCGGGTAGCCGGCCGGGTAGGTGAAACCGGTCGGATCGAAGTAGGGATGTGTCTGATCGATGCCGTCGTCGATGATGCCGATCTTGATGCCCTGGCCGGCATTCGATAGGTCGGACTTCCATAGATCAGATGCGCCGATTGCCGACACGTTGCTGGGCACGACGGTCTCCAGCGCGCGGTAGCTATAGGAGGGATAGACGTGTGCGACGCCCGGCAACTCACGTAGGAGGGAGGCCTCGTCGCTCGAAAGCGATACGGCGAGACCGTTGGCGACTATTCGGTAGTGCCAGCGAACATTCGCGCCCGGGAAGCTCGCCTCGATCCGGCGCGAGAGGGTCGCCTGACGCGAGGCGAGGTGATCGAGATAGCGCCTGCTCGCCAGCGAGCGCAGGTCAAGCCTCTCACCCCTGGAAGCGGCGCCATACGAGAGCGGCTGGCGGCGGTAGGCGTTCGTGAGTGACGGCGAGGAGAGTGTGACCACAACCTCGGTGATCGGTGAAGGGCCCGGAGCGGTCGCCGCGCCCCCGGCGGAAGCGAGTGTCAGCAGGCAGACAGCGAAGAGGATCGGCTTCTTCAAAGCACCGCAATGCTACGCGGACCTAGACCGGGTCAAGTCGGCCTGTGGCCCCGACACGATCTGGGTATTCGCTTTGAGTTCAGCAAGTTGCGGAAGGCATCGATCGCTCGGGTGGTCCGATAGCGGGGGCGCGGCTAGAATGTCTCTCCGCGCGGATGTGGCGGAATTGGTAGACGCGCACGGTTCAGGTCCGTGTGGGCGAAAGCTCGTGGAGGTTCAAGTCCTCTCATCCGCATTCTCGCGTCATTCGACGGTGGCAGTGAAGCCGGGCGAAGCCCGGCTCTGCTTATCGCCTCGAACCGCTGAGCGCGCAATCTGCTCGGATTCCGTGCTATGCGCGCTGTTCTCTACGAGCCATCACGTTGGTCGCAACGGATGGGTGGCTTAACTCGAACCACCACAACTAGAGTTCCACGTTCGTCGCAAACTCCCGTTGATACCAACTTGTGTCTGACGCCGGTTGTAGCTCACTTAAAAACTACGACTACAGGTCATGGAAGTATCGTGGGCAGGGCTTTCACGGCATAGAGTTTTCCATCCGAGGCGCCGAAGTAAACGGTCTGCCAGGCTACTACGGGGGAGGTATTTGCGCCTCTCTTTGGAGCATCAGGCAGTGGAGCCTCCGTTATTACCGACCAGAGCAATTTTCCGGTTCGGATATCCACTGCGAGAAAATCTTCACCAGGATATGACGGGGGTGAAACCCCGAGATAGACAAGCCCGTAGGCTATCGCCGGAGAGGCGAACGGATAACCAGGGGTGTGATATGTCCATATTGTTTTCCCCGTCTTGCTGTTCAGCGCATACAAAACTTTGTTGGCTGTACCGCCTATGAAAACGAGCCCGTACTTGATTATCGCCGAGGCCGTGCCGCCATTCATGTACCTCTTCCACTTCTCAACCCCAGTCGAGGCGTTTACGGCATAGATATTCGATAGCCAGTCTTCGAAGTAAACAACGCCTTTCGCCACGGCTGGAGAAGATTCCACCAGGCCGGGTGTTTTGAAGCGCCATTTCTCTTGACCCGTTCGGGCATCTACGGCGTAGAGGTACTTATCGAAGCTACCCACGTAGACCAACCCGCCGGCCACCGCCGGTGACGAGCGCACCCGCCCATTAGTTTTGAAGTGCCAGCGTTCCTGGCCGGTTTGGGCATCGACAGCGTAGAGATTGCCGTTCCCACTGCCGATGTAGACGATTCCCGACGAAACGGTCGGAGACGACCGAAGAAAGTAGTCGCCATGCACTGGAGGCAAGGCGGTGCCACCGATCTTGAACCGCCATGTTTTCTGACCGGTTTGCGCATTCACTGCATAGAGATAGCCATCATCGCTCGCAATGTAAACGATCCCATTCGCGAACGCTGGGCGCGATCGCACGATATTACCGGTGCTGAAGCGCCATATCTTCCGGAAGGTTAAAAGGTCCACGGCGTATAGATAGCGGTCGTCACTACCGAAATAAGCGACTCCGTGTTGGACTAGTGGCGATGATTCTATCGAGCCCTGGGTTTGAAATCTCGCGAGGACGCGAGGATCGACGGAATACAGCGCAGGAGGCACGCCTGTTGGCTTGCAGCCGACCACTACGATCAACAACCAAGAAATAACTATAGACGCGCATATCAAACCGGCGATACCGTCTTTCCTGACGGTAATGGATGATGCTCGTAGTGTGTATTTGCTCATGCAATAGCCTCTGGGCGTTAGGCAACTTCGAGAGTTATTCTAAGGGTTTAGCCGTGCTATCTGTAGAGGGGAGAGATCGCCCGCTCGCCTTGGCTTCGGAAGAACTCTGCAAGCGAAGGAGCGGTCGGATTCCGCTGATCAGGCGGATCTCTGCATTCCTATCACCGAAGTACACAAACTAGGCTGACCACCGCTTGCGGCGCGCGTCCACAACGTGTTGTTTCCAGTGCCTCTTACCGAGAGATAGTGCGAACCCGTAGGAGTGTACTACGTTTTCGTAAGACCTGCCAGCGGAGATGAACCGGTTTCCTCGTGCCCGCGAAGGTAAAGGGAACCCTAGAAAGGCCTCCGGTTAGGCAGGGCGATTTCCGCTGCCGCTAGAAAGTGCCCACGTTCCTTCTATTGCGGCAGCTCGGCCAGCAGCCAGTCGGCGTGCTTGGACGGATCGACCTTGGGCCAGACCTTGGCGATCTTGCCCTCGCCGTCGATCAGGAAGGTCGAGCGGACGATGCCGAGGAAGCTCTTTCCGGCAAGGCGCTTCGGCCGCCAGGCGCCGTAGAGCTTCGCAACGTCGTGATCGGTATCGGCGAGGAGAGTGAAGGGAAGTCGGTATTTGGTCTTGAAGAGCTCGTGTGAGGCGACGCTGTCGGGGCTGACCCCGAGCACGACCGCGCCGCGGCGCTCGAACTCGCGCCAGGCGTCGCGGATACCGCAGGCCTCCTTGGTGCAGCCGGGCGTGTTGTCCCTGGGGTAGAAGTAGAGGATGACCGGCCTTCCTCTGTAATCCGATAGCCGCACGCTTTCGCCGCTGTCGGTCTGGAGCTCGAAGTCAGGAGCCATCTCGCCTGCGGCGATCATCTCGCGCCGCCTCCTTTTCGCAGGTAGCTTGTTCTTTGTGAGTCTCCTACCCGCGTCGAGCGACAACGGAAACCGAGCCACCTCGTTGCGGCTGCTCGCGGGAGAAAGACGCTCATGAGAGCACACCGCAACGAGCACCCGACCGTCCGCGCCTTCGCGATCATCCTGGCGATCGTCTGCGTGATCGTGATCTTCCAGCTCTACGCGACATTGGTCGTGGCCGCCGCCCTTCTGCAGATCGCATTCTTTCTCGCGATCGCGTTCTTCCTCTTCCTGTTCTGGCGAGAGCGAAGAGCAGGCATCGCGTTGTGGCCGACCCGAGCGAAGTGGGCTTTCTATGGCGCCGTATTTGTTGCGCTGGCGAACTTGGGGCTCTATTTCGGAGCGCGTCTGCTCGAGACTCACGGCTTGAGCATCAACGGTTGGACGGGTGCCGCCTGGCTGCTCGTATTTCCGCTCTGTGGCTACTCGATCTGGCGTGTTTGGCACGATCAGCACACGTACTACTAAAGGCGTATCCCTATCGGCATAGGCTCCATGTCGCGACTACGCTGACGAGAGCAGCATGACCACACCGCTCAGCGAGCAGCTGCGATCGCTTCCGACCGCAGCGGGCGTCTATCTCTTCCGCGACGCGGATGGGGACGTCCTCTACGTAGGCAAGGCGAAGTCGCTGCGCTCGCGCGTTCGGAGCTACTTCCGGCGCTCGGGCGACGCTCGCGTGGGCATTCCCCAGCTAATAGGGCGCGTTGCCGAGATAGAGACGATCGTGACGCGGAACGAGGTCGAGGCGCTTCACCTCGAGCAGAACCTCGTCAAGCGCCATCGCCCTCCATTCAACATCCGCCTGCGCGACGACAAGTCGTTTCCCTACGTCGCGGTGACGGTCGAGGACGGCTACCCCCGCGTCATGTTCACCCGCGAGCGGCATCGGCGTGGCGTCCTCTACTTCGGCCCCTACGCGAACGCCAAGAAGGTGCGCGAGACGCTCGACGTGCTCAACCGGGTCTTCCGTTTCCGTCCTTGTGAGGGGCCGAAACCCGGGCGGCGCTCCGGTATCCCGTGCCTCGACTACCACATCGATCGCTGCTACGCGCCCTGTGTCGGGCTGATCTCGCCCGACGACTATCGAGCGCTGATCGACGCTGTGATCGAGTTTCTCTCCGGTCACACCGGCCCGATTCAAGAGAGCCTAGAGCGCTCGATGCAGGAGGCGTCCGTCGGGCAGCGCTTCGAAGAGGCGGCCAGGTATCGCAACAGGATTGTGGCAGTACGACACTTGCTCGAGCGCCAAGCGGCCGATCGTCCTGCGGAGGGAAACGTGGACGTGCTCGGGCTCGCAGTCGAGGGCGAGCGCGCCACGGTTCAGATTTTTCCGCTTCGAGGTGGACGCATGGTCGATCGCTATGGCTTTCATCTCGAGGGCGTGTCTGGGCGGGACGAGGCGGCGCTCGTCGAGGCCTTCTGTCTCGAGTACTACGGGTCGACGTCGGTGATTCCACCGCTCATCGTCGTGCCGCGGGCGGCCGCCGGCCTAGATGCACTGGCGGACTTCCTGAGCGAGCTGCGCGGCGGTCGAGTCGAGCTGCGAGCGCCGGTGTGGGGCGAGAAACGCCGCCTGCAGGAGCTGGCGAACGAAAACGCCAAGCTGGCCCTTACTTCCGAGACTCGTGCCCGCGAGAGTGGGCGTCTGCGCAGAATCGAGGCGCTCGAGGAGCTGCGCGAGGCTCTCAACTTGGAGAGCCTGCCAATCAGAATCGAATGCTTCGACGTCTCCAACCTCCAGGAGGCCTCGCCGGTCGCCTCGATGGTCGTCTTTCGCGACGGGATGCCGCTCAAGGCTCATTATCGCAAGTTCGCCCTGCGCACGCTCGCTGGTCAGAGTGACGTCGCCGGCATGAAGGAAGCGCTTCTGCGCCGCTTCGCGCGACTGGCGTCGCCGGGCGAAAGTGACTACGACGAGAGCTTCGCGTCGTTGCCGAACCTGGTCGTCGTGGACGGCGGGAAGCCTCAGTTGAACGCCGCTCTAGACGCGCTCGGCAACGTGCCCGAGACGGAGCGCATCGCTGTTGTCTCGCTGGCCAAGCGCGAGGAGGAGGTTTTTGTTCCGGGATTCTCTAGGCCGGTGCGCCTGGATCGCCACTCGCCCGGGCTCCAACTTCTGCAGCGCTTGCGTGACGAGGCTCACCGTTTCGCCATCGATTACCACCGCCAGCGCCGCTCGAACGAGTCCTTCGGCTCGCTCTTCGACGAATTGCGCGGCGTGGGCCCGGCCAGACGGCGTGCGATTCTGGCGCACTTCGGCTCGCCCGAGCGCTTTCTCGCGGCGAGCGCCGACGAGCTGGCCGCCGTCCCCGAACTGCCCGAGAAAACGGCACGCCAGGTCTACGCACAGCTACACAAGGCTGGAGGAGCCTAAAAAGCTCTAACAAAACGAAGCACTCCACCGCCTGACCGTGCTCGGCGGCGCGATGCGCCTACCTCGGCCTCGGCCGTAGCTTCGGCTACGAACGAGGCGCTGCGTCCTATTCTCGCATCCACCGATCACACCCAGTCGGCAGGTTGCCATTCTGTTTGAGCTTGACTCGCCGGAGCGGCGCATTGGCGCCAAGGAACATGTCACGAGTGATGCTGCTTGGCCTTCTTGACGCCTACGGTGGAGCGATCCTGCTCCTCGGTCACGTAGCGCCGGAAGTGGAACGTGTGGAAAAAAAACAGGATGGCGCCGAAGCCCAGCACGATGTTGACGAGACTCGTTATCAGCTTCGTGCCGACGCTGTAGGCCACGATCAGCGTACCGGGGGCAACCCCGTGCAGAACGGTCACGAGAAGCGCCTGCTCTGTCCCGATCCCCGAAGGGCTGATCGGCAGCAGGGCGGAAAGGCTCGACGTTCCCTGTGCAAGCAAGGAATTGTGCAACGTCGCCGGCATGTGGAAGGCGAGCAAGGCGAAGAAGACGATCACCACGCGTAGTACCCAGTCGGCCGCCTGCCAGGGAACGATGCGACGCAGGTAATAACGCCAGTCGAACAGGCCATTCACGCCCTGGCGAACGCGTTGTTTGAACTCTCGGATCGTCACCCAGGCCCACAGCGCGAGAGCTGTCAGAACCAACGCGATCATGCCGACGATGATGATCGTCTCTTTCGGGTGGCCGAAGAACCAGCTGAAATCAAATGCCGGTCGGTGGGGGAGAAGCGCGTGACCAGGCAGCACTCCCTGCCATAAAAGGAAGAGGAAGAACGAGAATGCGATGAGGCTGTCGACAGGAGCGCGGACGAGCAGCGTCGAGGCGATAGTCGTATACGTACTGCCAGGGACTCGACGCTTGACGATCACCACCCGCACCGCGTCGCCGCCGTGTGCCGGGACAATCGAGCCGACGGCCGTGCTCGCGCAAACGGCGCCGAAGACCATCGGGAAAGAGGAGCGTTTACTGGGATACGAAGCGACGATCGAGTTCTGCCAGGCACGCGCGGCGCAGCCTATCTTCACCACCTGGAGGAAGGCGACGATTCCCAGATAGCTCCAATTGACGTCTGCGAGGTGGTCGAGGAAGACCCTTACGCCATGGAAGATCGCGTGAAACGAGAATGCGAGCGGCAGAAGCACGATGGCTCTCTAGCGCCGCCCTCGCGGGCCTCTCTGTTCGTCCACCCAAGTCATCGCCGGCGCGACCTAGTCGTCGCCGGTCATGAACGGATAGCGGTAGTCCGTCGGCGAGACGAGCGTCTCCTTGACGGCGCGCGGACTCACCCAGCGGATGAGGTTCCACATCGAGCCGGCCTTGTCGTTGGTGCCCGAAGCACGGGCACCGCCGAAGGGCTGCTGCCCCACGATCGCTCCGGTCGGTTTGTCGTTGATGTAGAAGTTTCCGGCCGCGTGTCTCAGCGCGTGCTCAGCTTCGGCGGCGGCCTTGCGATCGGTAGCAAAAACCGATCCTGTGAGAGCGTAGGGCGAAGTGCGGTCAACCAACTCGAGCGTCTCGGCCCAGCGCCGCTCATCGTAGGGATAGACAGTCAGCAGCGGTCCGAAAAGCTCCTCGCGTATGAGCCTGCAGAGAGGGTCACTCGTCTCGACCACGGTCGGCTCGATAAACCAGCCCACGTTCGCGTCGCAGCCGCCGCCGGCCACGATCTCCATCTCAGGAGCCGTTTTGGCCTCCTCGATTGCCAGCGAAAGCGAGTCGAAAGATGCCTTGTCGATAACGGCACCCATGAAGTTCGCGAAGTCGGAGACGTCGCCCATCTTCATCTGCGGAACCTCGCTCGCGAAGCGTTCGCGCAACGCCGGCCAGAGGTTGGAGGGAACGTAGAGGCGCGACGAGGCTGAGCACTTCTGGCCCTGATACTCGAACGAACCACGAACGGCTTGGGCGAAGAGTGCATCGGCATCGGCCGAGGGATGGGCGATGATGAAGTCCTTACCGCCCGTCTCGCCGACGATTCGGGGGTAGTTCTTGTAGCTCTCGATCTGGCTGCCGATCGTTCGCCACATCGATTGGAATACCGCCGTCGAGCCGGTGAAGTGCACTCCGGCGAGATCGGGACTGGTGAGCGCGGTGCTCGAGATCGAAGCACCGTCCGCAAAGACGAGGTTGATCACGCCGTCCGGAAGACCGGCTTCGTGGAGTAGGAGCATGATCAGGTAGGCGGAAATCGTGGCGCTCGAGGCCGGCTTCCAGACGACTGTGTTCCCGGCCATCGCCGGGCTGGTGGGAAGGTTGCCCGCTATCGACGTGAAGTTGAAGGGCGTAACGGCGAGCACGAAGCCCTCCAGCGGCCGGTACTCCATCCGGTTCCAGACTCCCGCAGATGACTGGGGTTGGTTTTCGTAGATGCGCTCTAGAAAGTGGACGTTGAAGCGCCAGAAGTCGGCTAGCTCGCAGGCCGCGTCGATCTCCGCCTGGTGAGCGGTTTTCGACTGGTTGAGCATCGTGGCCGCGTTCAGGCGCTGGCGCCAGGGCCCGGAAAGGAGCTCGGCTGCGCGCAGGAAGATCGCCGCTCGCTCGCTGAACGACGTGCGCGACCAATCCGGCCAGGCAGCTGCAGCCGCCGCGACTGCTTTCTCCACCTCGCCGCTGCCGCCGCGGTGAACGTCCGCTAGCACATGCTGGTGCCTATGCGGCATCACGGCCTGGTAAGGAGTGGCGCCGCGGACTTCGCCGCCGCCGATGATGCAGGGGATATCGATTCGCTCGGATGAGATCTCGTCGAGATGGGCGCGAAGCTCGCTGCGCTCGGGTGTCCCGGACGCGTAGGAGAGAATTGGCTCGTTGACCGGCGAGGGAACGTGGAAGCTGGCGTGATCGGACATGACCCGGGATTCTACGGACCCGTCACGTTCTGTGAGCGCGGTCGCATGCAATCGGGTTGCGAGCACCGCCGGTGAATCGAGCATCAGGATGCTCGGGACGTGGCCGTCCTGACGAGGAAATAGACGCACCTCGATGTGCTTGTGATCCCGGCACGCCGGCTGTTTCTCGGTCAATCGGCCGACCGAAGTGCCCTAAGAAGCCCTAACAAAACGAAGCACTCCGTCGCCTGGCCGCGCTCGGCAAGCACGATGCGTTGTCCTCGATCGCGCCCGTAGCNNCTACGAACGCGACACTGCGTCCTAGCCTCGCACTCACCGATCACACCCAGTCGACGGGTCTTCATTCTGCTAGAGCTACTAACGCTCTTCCTCTTGGATCTACGGGGCCGTACGCTTTCTTCGTTGTCACTCTCCGATGAACTACGCGAGGAGCTCGCACACATCGCCGTCAGGCGCGATTGCGATCGCCTGGCCGAGCTATCGGCGCTCTTTCACAGCGCTGGTCGAGCGCACCTCGAGGGCAAGGGCCAGATCTCCGTCCATCTCGATTTCGCTGGTGCGGCGGTCGCGCGAAGAGCCTTCACGTCACTACGCGCTTTTGGTGTCGCCTCTGAGATTCGCACCTACCGCCAGCGTGCTTTCGGGCACGCGAACCGCTATCAGCTTCACGTGGCCGGATCGCCGCGAGCGCTTCAACTCCTGAACGAGGCGGGCGTGCTCGACGCCGGTTTGGCGCCGATCGAGACGCCTCCCTCGAGGGTGATCGCCCGTCCCTGCTGCCGCGCCGCCTATTTGCGGGGAGCGCTACTCGGCTCGGGCTCGCTCAGCGCACCGCCCTCGCTTCATCTCGAAATCCGAACGACCAGCCTCGAAGGAGCGAATTTCCTGGCTGGAATCGCGGCGCGTGAGGGGGTCGATCTACAGGTCATCGAGCGCGATCGACACGCTGTCGCCTACGCCAAGGGCGCAGAGGCGGTTACTGGTGTACTCGCGCTTGCCGGGGCCTCAGAGATCGTTCTGTCCCTGGCCGAACGCTCGGTCATCGGCGAGGCACGCGCGGGAGCAAACAGACTTGCCAACGCCGACCAAGCAAACATCGCGCGCTCGAGTCAAGCGGCCTTGGCTCAGCTCCGGGCCGTGCGTCGGCTCGAGCGCCAGGGAGTGCTCGAGCGCCTCTCTCCGGCACTGCGCCAAGCGGCCCAGCTACGTTTGCGTAACCCTCAACGCTCGGTCGCGGAACTGGCTCAACGGGCGGGCGTGCCGAAGCCGACGCTGTACGGCCGCCTGCGCCGATTACAGGAGCTCGCCGGGAAGCGCGGCTGAGAGCAGGAAAATCGGCTTCAAACGGCTCTGATCAACCGAAATCAGACGACCGCCGCTACACTCGACAGCGAGCTTAGAGACAGAAAAAGGACGAAAGGGAACTCGAATGGCGACTCGCGTTGGAATCAACGGTTTTGGACGTATCGGGCGGGCCTTCTTCCGCGCCCAGGCAGAGATGGGTGCCGACATCGAAGTCGTGGCCGTGAACGACCTCGGCGACCTCAAGACGATGGCTCACCTACTTAAGTACGACTCGGTTGAGGGAAGGTTCCCTGGCGAGGTCAAGGTCGACGGCGACAACATCGTCGCCGGCGGTGAGAAGTTCCCGGTCTTCGCCGAGAAGAACCCGGGAGATCTGCCCTGGAAGAAGCTGGGCGTTGACGTGGTGCTTGAGTCGACGGGTGTATTCCGCAGCCGCGAGCAGGTTCAGCCGCACTTCGACGCCGGCGCCAAGAAGGTCGTCATCTCGGCTCCCGCCACCGATCCCGACATCACGATCGTTCTGGGCGTCAACGACGAGCTCTACGACGCCGAGAAGCACAACATCATCTCCAACGC
>PMXT01000099.1:11577-15013 GCA_003170995.1 Actinomycetota bacterium
TCGGCCGCGATCAACCAGATCCCGACCTCGACCGGCGCCGCCCGCGCGATCGGCCTCGTTCTGCCCGAGCTCAAGGGCAAGGTCGACGGCATCTCGATGCGCGTTCCGGTTCCGACCGGCTCGATCACCGACTTCGTCGTTCGGCTGAGCAAGGAAGTGACCGCTGAGGCAGTCAACGCCGCCTTCAAGCAGGCCGCTGAGAAAGGCTCGCTCAAGGGCTATATGGAGTACACCGAGGATCCGATCGTCTCCTCAGACATCGTCAACTCGCCCTACTCCTGCATCTTCGACAGCGGGCTGACGATGGCCAGCGGCAAGATGGCCAAGGTNNGTACGACAACGAGTGGGGCTACAGCTGCCGCCTCGTCGATCTCGTCGGCAAGCTGCTCTAGTCAGGGAAGGCGAAAATCGTGCACAAGCCACGTTCCGTACGTGACGCGGACGTCGCCGGCAAGCGCGTCCTCGTTCGCGTCGACTTCAACGTCCCGCTCGAAGACGGGAAGGTCGCCGACGACACGCGCATCCGCGCGGCGCTGCCGACACTCCAGCTCCTACTCGAGAAGGGCGCCTCGAACATCATCTGCTGTTCGCACCTGGGGCGCCCGAAAGGCATCGCAGATCCTAAGTTCTCGCTCAAGCCCGTGGCGGCTCGGCTCGCCGAGCTGCTCGGGCGCGAGGTCGCCTTCGACGATCCGAGCGCGCAGCTCTGCGTGCTCGAGAACACCCGCTACGTTGCGGGCGAGACGAAGAACGATCCCGAGTACGCCAAGCAACTGGCCGCTTTGGCCGATGTTTACGTCAACGACGCCTTCGGCTCGGCCCACCGGGCTCACTCCTCCACCGAGGCGGTCGCCCACCTGTTGCCGGCCTATGCCGGGCTTCTGCTCGAGAGCGAGCTGAACGAGCTCGGCAAGTTGCTCGGCGAGGTCGCCCGGCCGTTCGTCGTGATCGTCGGCGGGCTCAAGGTCGAGGACAAGATCGGTGTTCTGCGCAGGCTGGGCGAGCGGGCCGACGAGCTTCTGATCGGCGGCAAGATGGCCGAGCAGGTGCATGCCGACAACCCCGTCGGCCGCGACGTCGAACTGCCGGACGACACCGTGATCGGTGACCGCTTCGCGGCCGACGCCGAGACGAAGATCGTCGACTACTTCGACGTTCCCGAAGGCTGGGAGCGCTACGACATCGGTCCTCGCACCTGTGAGCGTTTCTGCGCGATCATCGCTCGAGCCAAGACGATCTTCTGGAACGGCCCGATGGGTGTGTTCGAGTTTCCGAAGTTCGCCGAGGGTACGCGTGCGGTTGCCGAAGCGGTCGCCAAGGCAGATGCCTACTCGGTGGTCGGTGGCGGCGACTCGGTACGGGCGCTCGAAGAACTCGGCTACAAGAACCGGATCTCCTGGGTCTCGACCGGCGGCGGCGCTTCGCTCGAGCTGCTCGAGGGCAAGGAGCTGCCTGGNNTCGAGGGTAAGGAACTGCCGGGCGTCCTAGCAATCCCGGAAGCCTGAGGAGAAACCCATGCTCATTGCTGGTAACTGGAAGATGTTCAAGACCCCGTCGGAAGCCGCCGGTTTCTGCCGGGCGCTGCGCGAGTCGATCGGCGACCTCGAGGGCATCGACATCGCCGTCTGTCCGCCGTACGTCTCGATCTCGAGCGCACTCGAAGAGCTCACCGAGAGCGGAATCGCGGTTTATGCCCAGAACGTTCACTGGGCGAGTAGCGGTGCCTTTACGGGAGAGATCTCGATCGCGATGCTGCTCGAGATCGGGGCCGCGGGCGCCATCGTCGGCCACTCCGAGCGNNCGGCGCCAGTACTTCGGCGAGACCGACCTGGACGTGGCCAAGCGAGCCAAGGCTGCGATCGATGCCGGCTTGAAGGTGATCGCCTGTGTCGGCGAGCTCGAGCGTGAGCGTGACGGGAACGAGACCGAGGCGGTGCTCACGCGCCAGCTGGCTCCGATCGTCAAGGAAGTCGGCGCGCGCGAGCGGCTGATCGTCGCCTATGAGCCCGTCTGGGCCATCGGTACGGGCAAGACGGCCACGCCCGCTCAGGCGGAGGAGGCTCATGCCTTCATTCGCAGCATCCTGGATGTACCCATCCTCTATGGCGGCTCGGTCAAGCCCGACAACGCCGGCGAGCTGATGAGCCAACCTGACGTGGATGGCGCACTCGTCGGCGGAGCCTCGTTGGATGTCGACTCGTTCGTCTCGCTCTGTACGGCCGCAGCGGTAGTCGCATGAGCGACCGCTCACTTGCTGGTGGCGACGGGGGAGCGGGAGCTCCCCCGTCGCTGAAGGCGGTGCCGCTGGTTGCGCTGGTCATTCTCGACGGCTGGGGTGATGCTCCGCCCGGGCCGGGGAACGCCGTCTCGCTCGCCGATACGCCGGTTTACGACCGGCTCGTCGCTACCTATCCGCATACGACTATCAAGTGCTCCGGGGCCGCCGTCGGTCTGCCCGATGGGCAGATGGGGAACTCGGAGGTCGGCCACCTGACGATCGGGTCTGGTCGCATTCTCAGGCAAAGCCTGCAGCGTCTGAACGACGATGTCGAAAGCGGAGCTTTGCTCGAGAACGAGGTGCTTCGAGCGGCCTTCGAACGGGCGCGAGAGCGGGGAGGGAACGTCCACCTACTTGGTCTCGTCTCGTACGGCGGCGTCCACTCGCACATCGATCACCTGCGCGGACTCCTGGAGCTGGCCGGGCGGCAAGGGATGTACGAACGAACCTTCATCGACGCCTTCACTGACGGCCGCGATGTCTCGCCGAATGCAGCCGTAGAGGACCTCGCCGAGCTGCCGGCCGAGCGAATCGCTAGCGTCATCGGCCGCTATTACGCGATGGACCGCGACAAGCGCTGGGATCGGATCGAGATCGCCCTCGAGGCTCTGATCGACGGAAAGGGGAAGGAGTCCTCGAACCCGGTCGCCGCTGTCCAGGAGAGCTACGACGAAGGCGTCACGGATGAGTTCATAAAGCCGATCGTCGTCAAAGACCGACCGCGCCTAGGCAAGCAGGACGCGCTCATCTTCTTCAACTTCCGTCCCGACCGGGCGCGCCAGCTCTCCTGCAAGCTGCTCGAGCGTGGCTACGACCTGACGACGATGACGAACTACGACGACGAGCTCGACTGTCCGGTCGCCTACGGAGAAGAGGAGGTTCCCGAGACGATGGCAGAGGTGCTGGCCGAGAACGGGCTCGAGCAGCTGCACGTGGCCGAGACCGAGAAGTACGCGCACGTCACCTACTTCTTCAACGGTGGCCGCGAAGAGGCGTTTCCTGGCGAGGATCGCATCCTCGTCCCTTCGCCCCGCGACGTCCCGAGCTACGACAAAAAGCCTGAGATGTCGGCACTCGAGGTCGCCCGACGTTTCTGCGAGGCGATCGGAAGTGGTGACTACTCTTTTGCGGTCGTCAACTTCGCCAACGCCGACATGG